>CANMHY010000181.1 GCA_947497675.1 Alphaproteobacteria bacterium | reverse complement strand
AATGGCGTACACTTATGCAGATTTTACCGTCATTACAGATGATAACCCACGTTCGGAGTCCCTCAGTGAGATTCGAACTCAGATTTTATCGTTTCTCTCAAATGAGAAAAATACGCACCTTGAAAATAGTTTTGTGCCTGAAAATATCTTTGTAATAGAGGACCGAGAAAAAGCTATTAAATGGACACTTCAGCAGCTTAAAGAAGGAGATGTTTTGCTTTTGGCAGGAAAAGGACATGAAACGGGACAAATTATTGGAAACATTACGTATCCTTTTAATGATAAAAATGTAACTTTAACGTTATTGAAGGAATTGGAAGCGTAAATGGAACAGACCATCCTTCCTCTATGGACGCATGATGACATTATAAAAGCGACCCAAGGGAAGGCTTTTGGGCCGTCACAAGCCTCTTTTGGGTGTGCTCTTGATAGTCGTGATGTTCGTCCGGGGGATATCTTTATTCCAATTCGGGGAGAGACGACTGATGGTCATCATTTTATTAAAGAAGCCATAGGACGCGGGGCTGTGGTGGTTCTCATTGATCATTGGCCTTCAGAATATTCATCTTCCCGAAACCGCCCTCTTGATGTTTCTTTTATAGTGGTAAGAGATACCTTTGAAGCTCTTTGGGCGCTTGCGCGATATGCACGTGCACGATTTTCTCCTGATATTAAAATTGCAGCCATAACGGGGAGTGTGGGAAAAACAACGACAAAAAAAGCGCTCGCCCATATTTTAAAAGAGCAAGGACGCGTGGCTGCAAGTGCAAAGAGTTTAAATACAAAATCAGGCGTACCTCTTTCTCTCATCAGGTCCCCTAAAGATGCGGATTATGGTGTTTTTGAAATTGGGATGAGTCAAAAGGGAGAGATTGCTCCACTTTCTGAGTTGGTAAAACCGCATGTTGCGGTAATTACCATGCTTGCCCCTGCACATTTTGGGGCTTTCTCTTCTCTTTACGAAATTGCACAAGAAAAGTCCGATATTATAAAGGGACTTTCTCCGAATGGTATTGTAATTTTAAATCATGACATGCCTCTTTTTAAGGAAATATCCGAAGGTATTCCGCATCAAAAAATGACATTTGGACGTTCAGAAAAATCAGATTTAAGGCTTTTAGATATTCGGCTTTTAGAGTTTGGATTTTTGGAAGTAAAGGCACAATTTTCCCAAGAAAAATCTCCGTTTACTTACGTTTTGCAGGCAATTGGTGCGCATTTTGCGTATAATACACTGGGAGCACTTCTCGCGGCACGTGTTCTCGGGGCAGATGTTCAAAAAGCACTTGAGACCCTTGAAACATTTACACCCGAAGTGAGACGTGGTCAGTATCAAACTCTCATTCTTGAAGGAAAAGAAATGGTATTGCTGGATGAAAGCTATAACGCAAATCCAACATCCATGCAGGCAGCTCTTGAAGCGCTTTCTTATCTTCCAAAATGGAAAGGAGGAAGGATGGTGGCTGTTTTGGGCGATATGCTTGAACTCGGGGTCGAGAGTGAAACGTTTCATCGTGCGGTATCTCATGAAATTGAAAAGCACCATATTGATGCTGTTTTTACATGCGGAAAGATGATGGAACTGCTCCATAAAGAGCTTCCTCTTAATGTCCAAAAAGTACACGTTGAGAAGTCTCAAGATCTCTTCGAAAGCGTTAAAATGCTTCTTGAAGAAAAAGATAATATTATGGTGAAGGGGTCTCTGGGGATGAAAATGGATAATTTTGTAAAAGCTCTAAAGGGGGAATAATGCTTTATAATCTACTTTTTCCATTGTCGCATGAATGGGGCTTTTTTAATCTGTTTCGATATATAACGTTTCGAACGGGTGGCGCTATGCTGACGTCCTTGCTGATTAGTTTTTACTTGGGCCCTTTGATTATTCGTTGGCTAAAATCAAAACAAAAAGAAGGCCAACCCATTCGCCTTGATGGACCACAAAGCCATCTGTTAACAAAAAAAGGAACGCCCACGATGGGCGGAATTTTAATTCTTCTGTCCTTGCTTCTCAGTACACTTCTCTGGGCTGATTTAAGCAATGGATACATCTGGATTTGCTTAGGAATAACGGCGGGATTTGGGGTATTAGGGTTTCAAGATGATTATCTTAAACTTACCCGTCGCACAAGTGCGGGACTCTCAGCTAAAGCCAAAATTCTGCTTCAACTCTTCATGGCCGGATTTGCCATTTTTTTTATTTTAAGAATGGATCCAGCAGGTGAGATTTCAAGGAGCGTTCTCATTCCTTATACAAAAAATTTCATGATTCACATCGGTATTTTTTATAGTTTTTTTGCGGCCATTTGCATTGTGGGATCTTCAAACGCTGTTAATTTGACCGATGGTTTGGATGGTCTTGCCATAGGTCCTATCATTATTGCTGTTCTTTGTTTTGGATTGATTAGTTATCTTGTCGGAAACCATGTTTTTGCAACGTATTTGCATATTCCTTTTGTACCAAAGGTGGGGGAAATTTCTGTTTTATGTGGGGCCCTCGTGGGAGGAAGTCTTGGATTTTTATGGTTTAATGCACCGCCCGCTCAAGTTTTTATGGGGGATACGGGGTCCTTGTCGATTGGAGCACTTTTAGGAACGGTTGCTGTGATTACAAAGCATGAGCTGATTCTTGTAATTATTGGAGGCCTTTTTGTTGTTGAAGCAGCTTCCGTCATTATTCAGGTGGGTTATTTTAAATATACCAAAGGAAAGCGCATTTTTCTGATGGCGCCTCTTCATCATCATTTTGAAAAGAAGGGGTGGGCTGAGACAACAATTGTCATTCGTTTTTGGATTATTGCGATTATTTTAGCTTTGATTGGTCTTGCAAGCCTAAAGTTAAGGTGAGATAGAAATTAACGTATTTGGTGGATTTTCTCTAATCCCCCCCCTTTTTTTTTACATTTTACGGTATTAGATGTACAGGGGTATGCAGTTGACTCCACTACCCACTACATCTAGTGTTTAGGGTTTTGCCCGGAACCGGTTCAATTTCCAGGGCTTGCTGTATTAATCGGTAGAAAAGCTT
>CANMHY010000180.1 GCA_947497675.1 Alphaproteobacteria bacterium | reverse complement strand
ACTTTTAAAAAACCCCTCTCAACCAACGCCTCTCTCCCTCTGTCTTGTCCAGCCAAATATTCCTCAAACGCTCAAATGGGTTCCTTCTTTCCGAAAAACAACGCTTGAAAAACTCAACGCCCTCTCCACATTAGCCATTTCCGCTTCTCCAAAAAATTTCTCTCTTCTTGTTATTTGGCCAGAAACTGCTGTTCCCCTTTTCCTCGAGGAAGAGGAAGGGTTACGAAGACAGTTAACGTCCTTTCTTACGCCTAACGCCCTTTTAATAACGGGAAGCGGGCGCAGAACATCTCCTTCTTCAACATTTTCTTTTGTAAAGCCCTCAGCACCCCCTCAGCAAAAAGCTTGGAATAGTCTTTTTGTTTTAAATCCCGAGGGAGAAATTTTAAATATATATGATAAAGTTCATTTGGTTCCGTTCGGAGAGTACATTCCTTTTAGAAAGGTGTTACAGGCGCTGTCTGTATCTCACTTTATTGACCGCACCCTGGATTTTTCAGAGGGAGAGGAATTACAAAATGTCACCCTTCCTAATTTTCCACCCTTTAGCCCTCTTATTTGTTATGAAATTGCATTCCCACATCATATTTTAAATCCAAATTTTTCAAGGCCAGAATGGATTTTAAATATTACCAATGATGCCTGGTTTGGAACAAGTACAGGACCTTATCAACACTTACAAATGGCCCAAGTACGGGCCTGCGAAGAATGCCTTCCCGTTGTGAGAGTTGCCAACACAGGAATATCCGCAATCATTGATCCGTGTGGACGCTTTTTGAATGTTCTCCCTTTAAATCAAACAGGCACCCTCAGAGGACTCCTTCCGAAATC
Organism: Alphaproteobacteria bacterium; assembly: GCA_947497675.1. Lineage (GTDB taxonomy): Bacteria > Pseudomonadota > Alphaproteobacteria > 16-39-46 > 16-39-46 > 16-39-46. Next base: position 2,224 of record CANMHY010000180.1, on the reverse strand, counting down.
CCTTACTCCTTCTTTTTATGCGCGCTATGGAAACTGGAGTCCCTTATTTTTGCTTCTTATTTTTGGCGCTTTTTTGGGCATCCCTCACTTTTGTACCTTCCTCTTTAAAAAGAAAAAAGCAAAACGATTATGACCCCTCCTCTTTTCCCTCAAAAATCTGTTGTCTTTGGGCGCCGTAAAGGGCGTCCTCTACGCAAAACAAAAACCGCTCTCGTCAAGGATCTTCTCCCTTCTCTCGAGTTTCAACTTTCTCCTGAAGAGAGGCCTCCTCTTTCGTTGTTTAAAGACCTAAAACCTCTTTGGATTGAAATTGGATATGGTACTGGAGACCATCTCATTTCGCAATTAAGAGAACATCCTCACTGTAACTTTATTGGATGTGAACCTTTTTTAGGAGGTATTGCAGACTTTCTAGAGAAACTATCTTCATTAAATCTTCCTCTTGAAAATATACGACTTTTTACACAAGATGCCCGGTCTCTTTTGAAAGGCCTCGACACAAATTCTGTCGAAAAAATATTCCTTCTTTTCCCAGACCCTTGGCCTAAAAAAAAGCATAACAAACGCCGTTTTCTAGGGAACGACACCCTTTTAGAACTGATTCGAACGCTGACCCCTCTTGGCACACTCGTCATCGCCAGTGATCATGATGATTATTACGAAAGCATGCTTACTTTGGTAACACAAAATAAATCCCTTATACTCCAAAAACAGGGCGTGCTGCTCAATTCAACTGATCCTCTCGAGAGACCTCTTTTTTGGCCAATGACGCGGTTTGAGAGAAAGGCGCACCAAGCTCAAAGACAATCCAGATATATGATTTTACAAAAGTGCACTTCTGTTCTTCCCTCTCTCTCATAAAGGTATGATCATGATTATTGCCATTGATGGCCCTTCAAGCTCCGGAAAAGGAACCATTTCACGTCTCCTTGGGCAAAAACTAGGATTTTCTGTCCTCGATACAGGTCTCCTTTATCGCCTTTTTGCCTATAGAACGCTTGAACAAAAAATAGATCCAAATAATGAACTTGCAGTTTCTTCTTTTTTAAACCATTTCCAATTAAATTTATCGGATCTCACGATTCCTTTCCTCAAAGAAAATACGATTGCTCAAGCAGCTTCCATTGTTTCACAATATCCTGCTGTCCGTGAAAATTTTTTAGAATTTCAGAGGAATTTTGCAAAAAATCCTTCTTTTCCACATAAAGGAGCGATCCTCGATGGTCGAGATATTGGCACAGTTATTGTTCCCAATGCTGATTTAAAGCTCTTTATCACAGCGGATGTTACTGTTCGTGCACAAAGGCGATGGAAAGAGTTGCAAGAGCGCGGCATTATGTGTATGTTTGACGACATCTTAAGCGATCTTAAGGCGCGTGATGAGCGTGATATACACCGGAGTCAGGCTCCTTTGAAGGCTGCTCCTGATGCTCACATCATTGATACATCCACCTTAAGCCCTCAAGATGTCGTTGATAAAGTGATGAATTTTGTAAAACAAATTCATCCCTGAGCCATTGGTTGCTGAGGAAAAATTTTTTTCTTTGGTAAAATTCACATAAACCCACCCTTACAAGCCAAGTCTTGTAGAGGTGTCTTTTTTAAATTAAAGGTCTTTTGGATGACAACTCATACCACTCCTTCTTCCCCAGAAACTGAATCTTTTACCGAACTTCTTGAAAGTTTTTTAGGCAACGCGCAAGACAGTCTTGAAGGCCGCGTTGTTAAAGGCACAATTATGGCCTTTGAAAAAGATCTCGTCATTATTGACATCGGCTTAAAATCAGAGGGACGTGTTCCTCTTAAAGAGTTTAAATCTTCAACGGATGATACTGAACTTAAAATTGGCGATCTCGTTGATGTCTACATTGAAAAACTTGAAGATAGAAATGGTGAAATTTTCTTAAGTCGTGAACGGGCGCGTAGAGAAGCTGTTTGGGGCCAACTTGAAGAAGCCCACGCAAAAGGAGAACGTGTTCTAGGTGTTATCTATAGTCGCGTTAAAGGGGGCTTCACTGTGGACCTTGGAGGGGCTGTTGCGTTCCTTCCTGGAAGTCAGGTTGACGTTCGTCCTATTCGTGATACAGCGCCTCTCATGGGCGTTCCACAACCCTTTATGATTCTAAAAATGGATCGCGCACGGGGAAACATCGTTGTTTCACGTCGTTCCATTCTTGAAGAATCACGTGAGGAAGCACGTTCAGAACTTGTTTCGAATCTTGAA
>CANMHY010000179.1 GCA_947497675.1 Alphaproteobacteria bacterium | reverse complement strand
GATTACCCCGTACCATCATTGAATTTTACCATAAGGCAGAAGGTCAAGAAAAAGTTCTTGTCAGCGAGGACCATATAACAGCTTTTGGATGGGCATCTTCTTCTGAAATCGAAGAAATGATGACCATTTCTTACAGAGTGAATGATTTTTTGACAGGGCTTTTCTTTGGAATTGGCATTCGGCTTGTCGATTTTAGGTTAGAATTTGGAAGGCTCTATGGCGAATTTGGAGACGAGGCAAGACTTGTCATCTCCGATGAAATTACACCAGACAGTTGCCGTCTTTGGGATTTAAAATCAAACCAACGCATGGATAAAGATCGTTTTAAACTAAATCTTGGAAATGAAAATGCTGGATATCAAGAGGTTGCCCGTCGACTTGGCGTCTGGGGACATGACATTGAAAAAAATATTTCACTTGATACAACCTATTAAAAGAGAAATCTAAAGACTAAAATGTCCATTGAACATACAGAAATCGAAAGTCTTTTGAAAAAAGCGTTTAAAGATGCGATCCTTCATTTAACCGATACCCACGGTGACCAAGACCATTATTCGGTCCATGTGATTTCAAGGGATTTTGTTGGAAAGTCTCGTGTCGAACAACATAAAATGGTCTTTGATGCGCTCCAAGGCGCAATGAAAAAAGACCTTCATGCCTTAAGTGTTAAAACATCCCTTCCTTAAAAGAGGTTCCTATGACAATTCAAGATCAAATTCAAAAAGATATTCATGAAAATTCTGTTATTCTTTATATGAAAGGAAAGGCAGAAGCTCCAATGTGTGGATTTTCATCGGTGGTGGTTCAGATTCTCACCAAATTAAACGTTCCCTTTAAGTCTGTGAATGTCCTTGAAGACCCTGAAATACGTGAAGGGATCAAAGAATATACGAATTGGCCAACAATTCCTCAACTCTATGTAAAAGAAGAGTTTGTGGGGGGGTGTGATATTGTGCGTGAAATGTATCAGGCCGGCGAACTTCAGACACTGTTAGAGGAAAAAGGGCTGATCTGAGGATTTGAATTCTTTCGTTCAATCTCATGAATCTTTTCGGAAACACTCTAAAAATAACATATGTCATTTTTGAGTAAGAAAAAAAGCCTCAAACAAGATATCGCATAAATGACATTTGTTATTTATGTGGAGCATTATTCAAAAAACAAAGGTTTTTGAAATGTCCTTAAGACGCCTTAGTTGGGACTTTTTTGAAAAAAATACAGTTGAGGTTGCTCAAAATCTTTTGGGAAAAATTATGGTCTTCCAAAATTTTAAGGGGATTATTTTTGAAACGGAAGCTTATCGTGGAAGTGATGATCCAGCCTCCCACGCTCATCGAGGGCCCACTCCGAGAACAGAGGTCATGTTTGGAAAGGGTGGCGTTTCATATGTGTATTTCATTTAGGGCATGTATCCATTGCTTAAATTTTGTTACAGAAGGGGAGGGACGGCCTGGTGCTGTTCTTATACGAGGACTTCAACTCTTAGAGCCAGAATCAAAGAGATTAGAGGGGCCTGGAAAGATTTGTCGCTATCTCTCCCTCACAAAAAAGCATCATGGAATAGATGTTGTCCAATCCAACTCTTTTTATCTTTTAGAGGATAGTCAGCTTAAAAAGATCGAATACATGTCAACCTCTCGCATCGGAATTCAAAAAGGGAAAGAAAAGCTGTGGCAGTTTGTGATGGATGTTCCTAAATGACTAGAAATTCAATGATAAACTTCACGACGATGTCCAACATGAACAACAAAAACTGTTAATTCTCTGTCTTTAATAAGACATAGAAGTCGGTACTCGCCTACACGAAAGCGCCAAAAATGGGAGAGGTTCCCAGCGAGCTGTTTACCAAATCTTTTAGGAGTTAAAGGGGTTGCTATTTTTTTTCTAAGATACTGCTGAATTAGTCGTTGAACTTGAGGATCAAGTTTAAAAAAATCTTTTTCTGCTTCTGGCGTAAAAACAACTTTCCAAGAATCTTCATTCACTTTTTAACCCCATTTTTTTCTCAATTTCTTCTAAAGAAATGCTTTTTTCTCCATTTTTTTTATACTCTTCCCATCTGGATGAGGCGATCAACACCTCTTCTTTTTCTTCTAAAAAAACCTCAAGTGCATGTCTTAAGTAATAACTTTTGGAACGATGGGTTTTAGTGGCCAAATTATCGAGTCTTTTTTGGAGTGCTTCAGGTAATCTTACAGCAGCAGTCATCAGTAATCTCCTTTATCTCTTTATAAAAAGGTTTCTTTATAAGTATAATTTGTATAACAAGATATACAATAATTTTTTGCTTGATAGCAACTGTATTTTTAGAGAAAAATCAAATTGTTTCATACATTCTCTGTCGTTAAAAGACATAGAAGCCGTTAGTCACCTACACGAAAGCGCCAAAAATGCGAGAGGTCCCCAGCGAGCTGGTTACTTTACAATATGCATTCGTCTATCACTTAACTTAAATCCATTATGAAAGCATAATAAACATGATCTGATAAAACTCTCGAAAATCCATACAATATTTTTTCTTCAAAATCTGTCACTGCAAAAATAAAGTCCGTCTTTGAAATCATTTTTTTTACATCTTCTTCAGTTCGTTTTTGACTCCGCCAGCCTTCCTGATAAAGGGCCATCAACTGACAAATATGATTATCTGAAATGGCATTTATTATTTTTAATTTCATCGTAAAGACCTTATGCTCGGCTAAAAAGATGATATACCCAAATGAAATCAGACAGGTGATTTTATGATCTGAAAAGAATCATAGATGCGATCAATCATTTTTAGAGAAATTTGAGGCCAAGTCGTCTCAAAAAATTCTAAAATGGCTTTCCTAAACTCCTGAGCAGTTTTAAAAAATCGGTTATTTCTGAAAAATTCATTCATAACTTTCCATAATCGCTCAATCGGATTTAGATTAGGGCTATAGACTAATGGCACTAAGTTAAGAAAAAAATCAATATTTAACAAATAGTTATTTAAAAACGCGTCACCTTTCTGTATAATAAGGTTTATTGCAAAAGCCTCATACAAAAAGGATCAGCGTCATGACTATGAATAGCAATTTTTTAGGAAA
>CANMHY010000178.1 GCA_947497675.1 Alphaproteobacteria bacterium | reverse complement strand
ACGTTCAGTACGAAGGATTAACGTTAGGTCATTTGGATCTAAAAGCCACGTCACAAAATTTTCTTGGAAAAAATACGAAAATTTCCCTCAAGCTTCAAACTCTTAAAAAAGAGACCGAGCTTCTTTTGGAACAGATAGAATTAACGCTTAAGGGGTCGCTTTTTGAAAAAGAGCTTTCTTTAAAGGGCCTTCTCACCTTGATCAACCCCGACACAAACTTTAAAATTAAAACGGACGTCGCTTTTCTTCAAAAAGAGGCCCTCTCTTCCTTAAGTTTTACAAAATTAAACGGCCATTTTGGACCTCAAAAAATCTCTTTAAACCACCCTTTGGTCTTCACGTTTTCAAAAACCGGATTAAAAATCCAAGAAACAAGCCTTAATATTGACAAAGCTTCTTTTTTATTTTTCTTTGAAAAAAAAGACGCGTCTCTGAACGGACATGCTTCTTTGAAAAAGTTTCCCCTTCCGCTTCTCCCCTCTTTTAGCTCTTTTTTAAACCTTCCTCTTTCTTTAGAAGGAGACGCCCATCTTAAGGGAACCACTTTTCATCCTCTTCTTACTTTAAACGCATCGTTCAAACCCCTAAAACAAGCGTCCCTTTTCGAGGAAAAGATTGAAAGTTTTGAAGGGATTTTAGCTGGAGCTTGGAATGGAAAAAATTTGACTTTTAAATTAGACTGTCAGGACAAAAAGAACGTCAACACTCTTCATGTAAAAGGGGAATTTCCTCTTCTTCTCGAAAATGGAGATCATCTTTTTATAAGCCCGACATCTCCCCTTAAATGTACGGTATCCGGAACGGGGCACCTTGAGACACTCGCCCCTTTTCTTTTTCCTTTTCTCGTTTCAGAGGGAGATTCAATAAAGGACGACATTTCTCTCGAAGTCATAATTGAGGGATCACTTCATAAGAAAAAACTTTCTGGCTTTCTCTCTCTTCAAAAAGGTCAGTATGAAAATTTCAGTTTAGGAACTGTTCTTCAAGACATTACCTTAAAAATTCAAGGAACGGGCGATCGCTTTCAAATTCTTCAAGGACAGGCTCATGATAAACACGCGGGACTCCTTGAGGTGAAGGGATCATGTCCCCAAGTTTTTTCAGAATCAGGACCTGACGCTTATACCTTAGAGGCAATCCTTACCAACTTTCATCTCGTCTCCCTCGATCTTGTAACAGCGGAAGCAACTGGAAAGTTAAATCTTATTAAAAATAAAGTTTCACCTCTTCCCACGATCACAGGCAGTTTAACGCTCTCACCGTTAACGGTTCACATCCCTAAAAAACTTCCCAATTCTATTATTGTTTTGCCCTTTATACGAGAAGGAAACACACAGCAAGAACAAGAAGAAGCACTCAAAAAATCTTCTCTCTTTCTTCTCCATGCAAAAAAAGAACTTCTTCAAAATATGTCTATTCTTCAACTGACACCCCCGACAACTATGCAAGAACCTGCCTCTTCCCAAACACCCGACATTGCTTTGAATATAAGCGTTGCCATTCCATCACAATTTTCCGTTGAAGGATGGGGCCTCACTTCTCTGTGGACAGGAAATATTAATGCTGGAGGAACACTCAACACGCCTCAACTCAATGGAAAGCTTTCTCTCGATCAAGGAACTTATGTCCTCTTTGGAAAAACCTTTTCCCTTACACAAGGCACCCTCTTTTTTACAGAAAACACCACCTTTGATCCCAATGTTAATGTAACAGCCCAAATCACGACAGGAGGTATTGTCGCACAAGTTATCATTGATGGACGTCTCATGACACCGAATTTCACTTTAAAATCTCAACCCAACCTCCCCCCCGGTGAGATTGCGTCTCGCGTTCTTTTTGGAAAAGGCATTGGATCCCTAACGCCTTTACAATCTCTTCAAATTGCATCAGCCTTAGGAGATCTCACAGGCACAGGGAGCCCTTTAGGGTTTGTTGATGATATCCGCAATGCCATCGGCCTCGGCGGACTTTCGTTCACAGCAGGTGAAAACGGAAATGCCGGACTTAACCTTGGACAATTTCTTTCCGATAATGTCTCTTTAAGTGTCTCACCTGATCTTACAACCAACACGGCTCAAGCCTCCATCGAAATAAAAATTCTCTCCAATGTCAGCATTCAAAGCGATATAAATACCCAAACTGCAGGCGGCGCAGGTATTAATTGGAAATTGGAATATGATTAAAGAGAGATCCGATATGATAAAGGTGCCCTTTAAAAATTTCCCCCTCTCTCACCTAAACAAAAGTTATTGCCGTTTATACATACCCTATAACGACAAAAACCTACTTGACGATATCAATACGTGATAGTAACCTCGCTGAACATATTCAAAACTGAATCTCTTATTTAGAGTCGATTTCTGTCCAGCCTATGGGCCTCTCCTCATACGGATACTTTGATTATTCAATAAATAGAAATCAAAAGAAGGCTGTCTTTTTATGAAAATAAAAAAATTTATTGAGCTTATCAATGTTACCAAAATTTATGAAGGCCATACAAAGCCAAGTATAAACAATATTTCCCTTACGATTAAACAAGGAGAGAGCCTGGTTTTTATAGGGACTTCAGGAAGTGGAAAAACAACGCTTCTTAAACTCCTCAATAGACTTGAAGAACCAACCTCTGGAACGATTCTTATTAATGGAGAAGATATAAAATCTTATGATATTAATGAATTGCGTCGTCATTTTTTTGGGTATGTTTTTCAAAAAATTGGTCTTTTTCCCCATATGACAATGAAACAAAACATTGAAATTGTGCTTCGACTTGACAAAAAATCTACCATTTTTCGTAAAAAAAGAATTCAAAAACTTTTAGAGCTGGTGCATCTTGATGCAGAGGATTATGCCGATCGTTATCCTGATGAACTTTCAGGAGGAGAACAACAACGCATTGGCATTGCAAGAGCTCTGGCCTTAGAATCACAATGCCTCTTAATGGATGAGCCCTTTGGAGCTTTAGATGCACTGACACGCTGTGAGCTCCAAGATGAAATTTTAAGATTAAATAAAAATTTAAAAAAAACAATTATTTTTGTAACTCATGATATTATGGAAGCCTTTAAAATTGGAGATCGAATTGCAGTCATGAG
>CANMHY010000177.1 GCA_947497675.1 Alphaproteobacteria bacterium | reverse complement strand
GACGGGTAAAACGAAGACCAAAAGCTTTTCCTCGTTTACAAAAATCGAGGGAGTTTTATAAAAATGCTGCTTAAGTTAGTGCCATTAGAATATTCACCCTTTTATCTTTTTGTTGATTTTTAACCCATTTTTGAGATTTTTATTTTTTTATCCGGGAATTCCTGAGATTTTTTAGAGCCCTCTTGCAGATTTTTAAGAACTATGGCACCGTCCAAAAATCAATATTTAATCTATATTGATTTCGAAAGAAAACACTCATTTAATGTAAAATCTACTTCAAGGACACGACACTCATGACAACCGAACGCACACTTTCTCTTATTAAGCCCGATGCGACACGCCGCAACTTAACAGGGGCTATTAACAAACGGTTTGAAGATGCTGGCCTTCGCATCATCGGACAAAAACGTATTCATATCAGCTCTGAACAAGCTGAACAATTTTATGCCGTTCATAAAGGGAGACCTTTCTTTCAAGATCTCTGTACATTTATGTCGTCAGGGCCCATTATTGCTCAGGTGCTTGAAGGTGAAAATGCCGTCGCCCTTAACCGCCAACTCATGGGATCCACAAATCCTGCGAATGCTGATGCCGGAACGATTCGGAAAGATTTTGCAGAATCCATCGAAGGAAATTCTGTCCATGGATCCGATTCCCTTGAAAATGCAAAAACTGAAATCTCTTTTTTCTTTTCTGAACTTGAAATTGTTGGATAATTAAAGAATAGCCCCATGATGAACCTCTCCTCTCCCTTGAAACATGTTTTTGTCATTGTTCTTTCTGTTCTTGGGGGAGGTATTCTTGGAAATCTTGCATGTCCTCTTATTTTACAAAACTCTGCCCTGGGGAGTAATACAGGGAATCAAAACATTTCCCCCTTTTATACGATTGAGGACATTTCTGTTGATGTGACAGAAATTTCTGCTCTCGTTGCTCGGGAAAAAGCTTTAGAAGAAGGTCAACAAAAAGCGCTTTACACCCTCCTTGAACGTCTCTCAGGACGGCCTTTCTTCTTTTGGGAAGTGTCTTTAAAATCATTAACAGAAGAAGCGTTCTCTCTTCTTGTGGCTGATTTTGAAACCACGCAAGAAAAGTCATCTCCTGTCCGTTATATGGCAACGTTAACCTATCGCTTTAAGAAAAAGGGAATTGATGCTCTTCTCTCAAAAGAAGGGATAGAGCCTCAAAATACGATCACGGACCCCGTCCTTGTCCTTCCTCTTTTAAAAGTTAAAGACCAAACCTATCTCTGGGAAGATGAAAACCTTTGGCGTCATCTTTGGCTAGAGGGATCGCTTGCCTCGTCAAATGTTCCTCTGCTCGTCCCTTTAGGAGACTTAGAAGACATTCAATCTTTGGATGCGCCTCATGCTCTCACAGAAAATTTTACAGACTTAAACACCATCTCTGCTCGATATAAAGCAACAGGGGGAGCCCTTGTTATCCTTGCAGAGCTCTCACCAGACCCCTCTTCATCGGCACTTAAACACGGTCTTCCTTTAAAATCAAACGCTGTGAACATTACACTCCTTGGAGGATTGCCTTCCTTTGAAGGTCCGTGGCAACCCCTTACAATTTCGTCAGAACCCCAAGAAAGCACAAAAGATCTTCTCGACAGAGCACTGCGTGAGGTTATAAAATCTTTAAACAATGCCTGGGGCCGAAATGTTCTTGAACATGGCATGGGAAAACAAACCCTTTCTTTAGAGGTAGGGCTCTCTTCTCAAAATGATTGGTTTTCCATAAGATCCGTTTTAACAAATCTCAAAAATCATCATGTTATTTTAAATTTTGAGATTCAAAGACTGACAGCGCAGTCTATTACGCTCAACCTTAGTTTTCGGGGAGATATCATGACGCTTGTCCCTCGTTTCAAAGAAGACCATCTTGATCTTCTTAAAAAAGAAGGGCTCTGGACCCTTGAAAAATCATTCGAAACCAATCCCTCATCTCTCTCAACAGCTTTATCCACTCTCTAAAAATACGCGCTCCCCTTAAAAAAACAGGATTTTTATGCACTTTTTTAATCTTCCAAATTTTATCTCTTTAGCACGTTTATTGAGTGCCCCAGTTCTCATTAACCTTATTCTTTCCCATGAAATGGTTGCCTCTTTTTGGGTCTTCTTAGCAGCCAGCTTATCAGATGCCTTAGATGGATACCTTGCACGCAAACTTAAAGTGCGGACTGAAATTGGCAGTTTCTTAGACCCCATCGCCGACAAAGCTCTCTTAATTAGCGTTTATCTTGCTTTAGGGATTATCGGACATATTTCAACATGGCTGGTAACCCTTGTTATTTTCAGGGATATTTTGATCGTTGGGGGAACAATTTTGCTTTTTATTTTTCAAAAACCCGTTCTCATGAACCCCATCATGACGAGTAAAATCAATACCCTTTTTCAAATTTTTTTCATCTCTTTTCTTTTGGGGGGAGAAGCTTTCGGGATTTTCTCTTCCCTTAACCCTTTCTTGAAATTTTTTGAATATTTGGTCGGGCTTACAACCTTGCTCTCGGGAACTTTTTATGTCAAACTATGGCTTGAGCGCATAAATCTTCCTTCCTAAAAAGGTCCCAATGAAAAAAACAGCGTCTTCTTTTTCCTTATCCTATGGTCAACGTATAACTCTTTGGAGTCTCATTTTAGGATGCGGCTTTTTATTTTTTTATTTCCTCAGTGGCATTCTTATTCCTTTTATCATTGGAATTGTTGTCGCTTATGCGTTAAGTCCCTCCATAAATTTTCTTGCAAAACAGGGCATCAATCGTGCTGTGGGAAGTTTATGCATCCTTTCTTCTTTCTTTCTGGGCATTGCGGCTTTGTTTCTTTTTGCCTTTCCCTTTGTTCAAGATGAGATCGTTACCCTTACACACATCATTCCTTCTCTTGGACTTCATCTTCATACCCATGCGATGAGTCTTCTTGATGAGATTTCTAAGTTTATTTCAGCAGAAGATTGGATACGTGTTCAAAGTTATGCAAAAACGTTTCTTGGTGACGCCCTAACCTGGCTCGCACATCTTATCGGAGATTTGTTAACAAACGGTCTTGCACTTGCAAACATCATTGCCCTCATTATTGTGACACCTCTCGTTT
>CANMHY010000176.1 GCA_947497675.1 Alphaproteobacteria bacterium | reverse complement strand
GTATGCGCTTTTGGAAGATTCTTGGTATTGATATGAAAAAAGATTTTGTGGCATGATCCCTCTGTTCTGTTTTTTCACCCAATGGGTGAAGTGGGTTCTTTTACAAAATCATCTTATCTCATTGTTATGGTTGAAGAAACGGAATTCTTTTCTTTTTTTGATGCTAAATTACGGTCGGAAAAAACCACTATTTTCAGAAAGAAGACTCTGTTTCAGAGAAAACAGGTCAATCAGACTTCTTTAGAACCTCTTTAATTATCACCCATTTTAAGGGCATCTAAGAAGGCCCGTTGTGGGATATCGACCTTTCCAAATTGACGCATCTTCTTTTTTCCTTCTTTCTGTTTATCGAGAAGCTTTTTTTTGCGAGAGATGTCTCCGCCATAACATTTGGCGGTCACATCTTTCCGAAGGGCTGAGACGGTTTCACGCGCAATAACTTTACCACCGATAGCCGCTTGGATGGCAATTTTAAAAAGTTGACGCGGAATGATGTCTTTGAGGCGTTCGCACATAACCCGTCCTCGATTATCAGCTTGGTCTCTATGAACAATGCATGACAGAGCATCAACGGGCTCTGCATTGACAAGAATGGAGAGTTTGACGAGATCTCCCGTTTCATAGCCATCCATTTGATAATCAAAACTGGCATATCCACGACTGATGGATTTAAGGCGGTCGTAAAAGTTAAAAACGACTTCATTGAGAGGAAGCCGATAGACGACCATTGCGCGTGATCCTGCATAGGTTAAATTAAGCTGAACACCCCGTCTTTCAGAACACAGCGTTAAGAGAGCCCCTAAGTATTCATCAGGAACAAGAATGGTTGCTTGAATCCAAGGTTCCTCAATATGATCAATACGGACAGGATCTGGCATGTCAGCAGGATTGTGGAGCTCTAGAAATTCACCATTTGTTAAAAGAATACGATAGATAACACTTGGGGCCGTTGCGATTAAATCTAGATTAAATTCCCGCTCAAGCCGTTCTCCAATGATCTCGAGGTGTAAAAGACCTAAAAATCCACATCTAAACCCAAAGCCAAGAGCGGCGGACGTTTCTGCCTCAAATGAAAAACTTGCATCATTGAGGTGAAGCTTTTCAAGGCTTTCTCGAAGACGGGGATAGTCATCTGCATCCACCGGAAAGAGGCCACAAAAGACAACAGGAACCGAGGGTTTGAAACCAGGAAGAGGAATAACGTCGCGATTTCTGTCATCGGTAATCGTATCTCCGATTTGACAGTCGGCAACGTGTTTGATGCTGGCCGTAAGATATCCAACTTCCCCAGGCCCAAGCTGATCAATGGGTGTAATTTTGGGGGTAAAAACACCGACCTGTTCAATTTGATAGGTGGCATTTGTGGCAAACATTCGAATTTTTTGGTTTGCTTTCAAAACTCCGTCTTTAATGCGAACAAGAATGACAACGCCGAGATAGGGATCATACCAGCTGTCAATCAAAAGAGCCTTTAGGGGAGCATTGAGCACGCCCGTCGGAGGCGGAAGCCGCGTTACAATGGCCTCTAAAACATCTGGGATACCAATGCCAGTTTTAGCTGAAATCAAAATGGCATCTTGGGCAGGGAGCCCAATAACATCCTCAATTTGTGTCTTGATCCGGTCTGGTTCTGCTGCAGGAAGATCCACTTTATTCAGGACGGGGACAATTTCATGATTGTTATCAAGGGCAAGATAAACATTTGCAAGGGTTTGTGCTTCAACACCCTGACTTGCATCGACAACCAGGAGTGACCCTTCACAGGCTGCAAGAGATCGACTGACTTCATAAGCAAAGTCAACATGTCCAGGCGTGTCCATGAGATTGAGTTCATAGGTCTGTCCATCGTTGGCTTTGTAAGTCAGACGCACCGTTTGTGCTTTGATCGTAATCCCACGTTCGCGCTCAAGATCCATCGAATCGAGAATTTGCTCTTTCATTTCACGACTCTCAAGGCCCCCGCACGCTTGAATAAGACGGTCCGCAAGAGTGGATTTGCCATGGTCAATATGGGCAATAATTGAGAAATTTCGGATGAGAGAAAGAGGTATTTGGGTCATGTATAAATTCTTTTAAATGCGTAAGGAAGCGCCGACGGTTTTTTGAGCCGTTTCAATGATGTGTTGAGAGAGTTCTTTGATCTCAACATCTTTAAGGGTTTCCGCGTGAGGACATAAAACAACGCGGAGGGCAATCGATTTTTGAGAAGGTAAAAGCCCTTCTCCGGTGTAGACATCAAACACCAAGACGTCTTCAATGAGAGATTTATGAAGCGCATAAATGGCGTCAATCAGAGGGTGTATTTCTGTATTTTTTTCGAGGATGAAAGCAAAGTCACGCGTGACTTTTGGAAAAGGAGACAAAAACAACGCTTTTTTTGGAGGAGAATATTTTGGAGGAGGAAGAGCATTCAAGAAGATTTCAAAGGCAAATGTTGGTGTTTGATAATTGAGATCAAAGTTCTTTAAGAGAGCAGGATGGAGAGCTCCAAAAAAACCAAGCAATCGTTTAGATCCTTGATAAAGGGCAGCGCTCAGATGGGGATGAAAAAAAGGGGGGACACCCTCTCTTTTGATTTGGAAAGATGTTGCGGACATTCCCCATCCTTCAAGAATACTAAAGACATCGGCTTTAATGTCAAAAAGATCAAAAGGACGCATTTCTTTTTTCCAGTGAACCGCGGTATTTTCGCCTCTTCGGATGCCTGAGAGGGTTAAAATTTGACCCTCAGGGGAGGTTCCTTTAAAAAGGGACCCGAGTTCAAACAATGAAGCAGAAGGGAAGCCTTGGTTCTCATTTTTAAGGAATGCCTTTAAAAGACCAGGGAAGAGAGAAGGTCTTAAAGTGGACATGTCTTGTGAAATCGGATTTTCAAGCGTGAGATCTTCTTTTTTTTCCTCAAAATAAGAAAATTCCTCTTCAGAGATCAAAGCATAAGAAACAGATTCAGATAACCCTCTTTGAGCCAAAAGACGTTTCAAAAATATTTGCTTTTCTTGAAAAGGGGTTAAAAGAGTGCCGCTTTCCAAAGCCTTTGAAAAAGGAGGAAGAGGTAGATTGGGAATAGACTCAAAGCCTTTGAGGCGTAAAACCTC
>CANMHY010000175.1 GCA_947497675.1 Alphaproteobacteria bacterium | reverse complement strand
ATACCAGAGGTAGAAATTTAATCAAAGGATGGCGATGGCAATTTTAGATTGACCTATGCTTTCCTATTGTTAATTTCTTACTTTTAAAGGAGTTTCTGATGTCAATGCGCTTTAAATATATTCTTATTGGTTTTTCAGTTCTTGTTTTTTTTGGCTTCATTGTTTTTGAATTTTGTACACCAAAGTCATCCCTTCCTCTTATAACCATTGCAAACTGGGGCCCTCATTCGTCTTTAGACGAAACAGTGCGTGGCATTAAAGAGGGACTTGAGGCTAAGGGTTTTAAAGAAAACGAAACAATTTCTCTCAAGATTACAAGTGTAAATTTTGATCCTTCTCTTATTCCTCAAATGATCTCAAACTTGAGGGCATATCGTCCTAAAGTGATGGTTGTTTTGTCGACGCCTGTTGCGCAAGTGCTTAAAAATAGTGAAAAAGAAGCCCCCATTGTTTTTGCGTCTATTACCGATCCAGTTGAGGGTGGCCTTATTCATCATCCTGAAAAATCTCATGAAAATGTAACAGGGTCTTCAGATCAGCAAAACCTTGAACTTTTTTTGTCGTTTGCAAAAGATCTTTTGCCCAAAGCTCAGACGGTTGGGATTTTATATGCGACGGGAGAAGCAAATGATTTTGCCCTTGTGAAGCTTATGGAGAAAGCTGCTCAAAAAGCAGGTCTTAAAGTTGTTGCTGTTCCTGTGGACCAGTCCCGCGACATCCCACAACGCATGCACTCTTTTAAAGACAAAGTTGATTTTATTTATGTTGGAACAAGTGGAACCATTCAGCCTGCACTTCCGACGATTGTTGCTGCAGCCGATCGGATGAATATTCCCGTCTTTAATGCTGACTCAGAGGCCGTTCGAAAGAATCAGGTCCTCGGGAGTTTTGGTGTTACCTATTATCAAGTTGGCCTTAATGCCTCAACGATGATAGTCCAACTTTTAGAGGGAAAAAAGATTTCTGAAATTCCTCCGATCTATCCTTCTGCACAAGATCATCATGGCGTTGTCAGCAAAAAACGTGCTGAACAGTTTGGGGTTTTGAACCTCAAAAACCTTCCAAATATAACAATTATTGAGTAAAATCATGTTGACGTTGTCAAAAGTATATAAATCGTTTTCAGAGGTGTTAGACCCCGTTCTTAAGGGAATTGATCTTAACGTGGAAGAGGGCGAGTTTTGTGTTATTATTGGGGCCAATGGGTCTGGAAAATCCACACTTCTTAAAACAATATCGGGTGTGAATTCTTGTGATTCTGGGACGATTATGATTGATGGAAAAGATGTAACGCAGCAGTCTTTGCATCAGAGATCCAAGATGATAAGCGCGGTCACACAGGATCTTTCTTTGGCGACATTGACGGATATGAATGTTCTTGAAAATATGACGTTGAGTTTGTTGAGAGGTCAAAAAAGCCGATTAAGATTTTATGAAAATCATTCTGACTTTATAAAGAGTAATCTGCAGGAACTTGGGCTTGGGTTCGAAAAGTATATCCATAAGCCTGTTGGTGCTTTGTCAGGGGGGCAACGGCAAGTCATTGCAACGAGAATGGCGCTTTTTTCAAACCCAAAACTCTTGCTCTTGGATGAACATACAAGTGCCTTGGATCCAAAAACAGAGGTGCAAATAATGCAGAGTCTTTCTCAAGCGGTTGAGCGGGACAAAATTACGACACTTATGGTCACTCATAACCTTCGAGAGGCACTTCAGTATGGAACGCGTCTTCTTATTATGAGTCAAGGCACGTTTTTTTTTGATATAAAAGGGAATGATAAAAAAAAGTTAACCCTAAAAAAATTAGAAAGTTTTTTTTATCAGGCTGAAACTGCGTACTTGGAAAATAAAGAGGTCAAAAAAATATGAATATGTTTCTTGAACTTATTCCAACAGGTATTTTACAAGGACTTGTTATTGCTTTTGTAGCCTTAGGGGTCTTTATTCCTTTTCGCATTCTTAATTTTCCAGATTTAACCTCCGAAGGCTCTTATCCCTTGGGTGGCATCATTTGTGCAACTTTGCTGGTGGGGGGTGTAGATCCTATTTTAGCGCTGTTGGTTTCAGGTCTTTGCGGAGGTCTCTTGGGGCTTGGAACAGCTCTTATTCACATCTGTTTAAAAGTGAATACGCTCGTGTGCGGCCTTATTTTGGCGACCATGGCCTATAGCGTTAATTTAAGACTCATGGGGAAACCCAACCTTTCTCTTTTTGATCAAGTGACGATTTTTACTTCTTTAGGACAGAGTATTGAGGTTAAGTGTCTTTTCCTTTTGGGAGTTTTGATTTTCTTAATTATCGTTTTGTTCTTCTTTTTAAAAACGGAAAAAGGATTAAGGTTTAGGTCCGTTGGCTTAAGCCCTCTCTTTTCAGAAAGACAGGGGATCAATGTTCCTAAGTATATGATTTTAGGTCTCTTTACAGGAAATATGTTCTGTGGGCTCGCAGGGGGGCTCATGGCTCAAATTCAAGGGTACGTTGATGTGGGAATGGGCTTTGGGCTTGTTCTTCACGTTCTTGCGGCGATCATCATTGGAGAGGGATTGATTAAAAATAAAAGCATTTTTGCACAACTCTTTGCTCCTTTTTTAGGGGCCATTGTGTATCAGCAGATACAAGGATTCGTGGTTGCCTTAGGCCTCGAGCCCTCTGATCTCAAATTCTTTACAGGTTTGCTTGTTTTGAGTGTTATTGCCTTGCGTGAAAAAACAAATAAAAGACGATTTTTTTCTTAAATTTTAGGGTTTTCAATAGAATGGGACAAAAATAGTCCTCCCCCAGATTTTCTGGAGGAGGGGACGGTTTTTTAGGAGGTACTATCAGGGGATTTTTCGGTTGAGCTGAGAGCTAATTGGGGTCTTGAGTGATGCTGGAGCACACGAGTTGATGCCAAATAACGCGTCAAATAGAAAGAATCTAAATCTGGATCAAGCGTTAACATGCTAAGATCTAAATTTAAATTTTGAAGATTTAGAGAAAAGGCCCGAACGGATGGTTCTAAAAAAGTGAGAAGGGGTTGAAATGGGATGAGTGTATATTCTGGAGTTTTAAGCCTTGCTACCGGACAATTTTAAAATGCGCAAAAATATAAAAAGGTGTT
>CANMHY010000174.1 GCA_947497675.1 Alphaproteobacteria bacterium | reverse complement strand
TTACCTTTTGGCCTTCAGTCTCTCAAAAAACGGCAGAATATCATGGCCTACACCTTCTTTTAGACCGTTTTTAAAAAATCTTCGTCTGTTATTTTTTCATCTAAAGCCAATCAAATAAAGGCTTCAGGAGCTTTTCGTTCAAGCACTATGTATCTCACACACAAAAAATACGGCAGATTTCTCTGCCGTATTTTTAATATATCCTACGCATTTAGAGATTAGGCATGCTTGGCTTCTTTTTCGCGAAGCTTCACAGCTGCATCAACACGTTTGGAAAGAGACTTCACAGCAATAAGCCACAAGAGACAAATTACCACGAAAACAACGAACGCATAAGGTGCAATCAAAACAACGTCTTTTGTTGCAAAAGCAATCAAAAGCATATTTTGAACAAAAGCTCCTCCAGCTTTACCAGCTCGTCCACCAATCACGTCAACAGCTGCTTTACCTTTTGTCTTAAGTTCATCGTTTAGAGGAATATAGGCCATTTCCTTCGTTGCATCAAATAAGATGTACTTGATGGCCTTGCTGATGATCACAATCGCAGCTCCCAGAAACGTTGCCGCTACAACGGCGCCCAAAGAAAACGTATGGAGCGCATATTCAGCAATTTCTTCGGCAAAGGTGAAGAGGAAGAAAAGACCACCTCCAGCGCTGATCACAAGCGGCGTAATGATCGCTGCTTTAAACCAGCTGACCCGACGCAAAATGTTAGAGCCCACAAACAATCCAAAGAGAATCGTAAGAATACCCGTCAACGTTGAATACTGCCCCATAAAGAAGTTATATCCCCCCTTATCGCCGCTGTAAAAAAGACCCAATTGATGTTTAAATTGAACTTCTACAAGATTGATGGTAATCCCATACGCCATAATAAGAATTGCGATAAGACCAAGCTCAGGAGAACGGAAAATAATCTTACAACTTTCCACGAGCGAAGGCTTTTCTTTCTTCTTAACCGGATGATTCTGCTCAGCTGGATCAAAATACCGTTTATCTGGCAGAACGTTTGTATAAATCCAACGATAAATAAACATCGCAAGAAATCCAAACACCGTCACACCCCCCATGAGGAGATACACGGAAAATTCCCAGGCCGCTTCCTTTGTGGAAAAGTATTGTTGAATCGTTTCTCCAGAACAAATACTCACAAATTGCCCTGACAGAACTAGAGAAAAGTTCCCAATCACTGCAAAAAGACCATAAAACCGCTTAGACTCTTTCATGCGGACAATGTAGTTGGCAAACTGCCAAAACATCAGCGCAATCATGGCACTTCCCCAAATTTCTGCAAAAACATAGAAAAGAGAAAACGCCCAATAGGCATAAATATCGATGAATCCAATCAATCGAGGGTAGGCGATTTGAAGCGCCATAATCGATTCTTGAGAAGGATGCAAAGCTGCAAGATTTGGATAAATAACAAAACCAAACAATGCAAAAAAGACCACAAAGGGTCCCACCACAATATAAAAAACATTTTCACGACTGAAAATGTTTGTAAGTTTCGCATAGATAATAACAAATAAAATAGCAGCTGGCGTCACACAATAAAGTTTCAAGAACGTAATGGCACCTGCTCCTGCAGAGTTCACCACAAGCGTATCTTTTGTATCACGCAGCAATGTGTAGTTAAAGAGAAGACAGAACATAATAAAAGCCAACGGCAAAAATTTCTTCAATTCAAAATTATGAATTGGCCAGAGAGCTGCACGCCACCCTGTAAAGTCTGCGGTCGGAGAAGTTGATTTGGTACTCATTTTAAACCCTTTAAAACCTTAATTTGACAGATAGAACACACGATTATTACCGTCTTTTCTATAACAGATCAAACTTCATTTTTACAAGGAAATAATAATTTTAAGAGATTTTAGAAATGTTTCTTAACCATCTCTTCTCTTTAATTTTTCATTAAGATCTTAATTCACGTGCCAAACGATCCAAAAACCCATTGATAAAATGTGCTTCTTTTTCGCCAAAAAAGGCATGTCCAACGTCAATGTACTCAGATATAATGACGGGGATTGGAATCTCGATGAACGTCAAAATCTCAAAGAGTCCACATCTCAAAATCGCAATAATAATAGGGTCAATCCGCTCAAAAGGCCATTCAGGAGACAGATTTTGACGCAAAATACCATCCAACATCATTTGTTTTTCAGAAACCCCTAAGACCAACTGAGAGAATAGACTAACATCTAAAGTATTCGAAATTGGGATAAAATTCTCTTCAAGAATATTATTTTCAATAAACTGCCGAATGACCAAAGCCGGGGTCTCTCCTCTAAAAAAGACCTGATAGAGAGCCTGAACAGCTGCCAAACGAGAAACAGACCTCTTTTTTGGATATATTCCCTTAGATTCTTTTTCGTCTTTCAAATTTCACCTAACTTCATCATCAACACCTTCAAATAAACTTGGATATTTCCGGGACTCTTTCTTTTTTCGAGGGCTTTCCTTCTTATCATCTAAATGCTTTCCAATAAATTCTTGAAAGTCTGTCATTTCACTAAACTTCTTATAGACCGATGCAAACCTGATATAAGACACGGAGTCAAGCTCAAATAAAACATCCATAATCATTTCGCCAATGAGACGCGATGAAATTTCTGATTCCCCAAGAGTTTCAAGACGATGTTGGAGTCCATTAATAACGCGTTCAATTTTCTCAGAAGCAATGGCACGCTTACGGGTGGAGACATAAATTGATCTTGCAAGCTTTTCACGGCTAAAAGCCTCTTTTCGACCATCAGACTTAACCACCGTTAATTCACACAGTTGAACACGTTCAAACGTTGTAAAACGGGATTGACATCCTCCACAAAATCGGCGGCGTTTAATGGACATTCCATCTTCTGTCGGACGCGAATCTTTAACTTGAGTATCTTCAAACCCACAAAAAGGGCACCGCATTCTCGAATCCTTTGATCACATTACTATTCTTCAGAAGATTTTGACCAAACCTTCTTTAAAAAAACAACTGTTTTGTTGAATTCTTGTTCACTCTCAGTAGATTGGAAATTTTTGACATAATTTTGTCACATCTTCTCGCGTTTTTCTCTGGAGCGCATCAAGTTGAGCAGATTTATGAGAGAAAGCA
>CANMHY010000173.1 GCA_947497675.1 Alphaproteobacteria bacterium | reverse complement strand
TATTCTGTTTGTGTCAGCTGAACGACACGTTGATCAAACGGCAAAACCTCTTCAATAAGAGATTGCGGTAAGGTTTGATTCAACGCTGATTGATTCAATTGGGAGCTCTTCATCCCATAGTCATACTATAATTTTTCTAACGTGTCCCGCTTTATTTTTTATTTTTTTGTCAGAGCCTAAAGTGTCATTTTATTCTTAACAACGGGGTTCGCCGAATATTTACTTATTTTTTTCTTTAAAAAAAAGTGAGAAAAGTGGAAAAAAGATCTTGACTTGGGGCCCGATTAGAGAAGTCGTTTAGCATAAGAGCCACTTTTCTGAATATGTTGAAGTCATGGATCTGAGTATTACAGCCCTTGAAATTGCAAAAAACACTCATGTAACTCCTGACGCAGATGATTCGGCTGCTGTGACAGACGCCTGAGATAATAAAAAATTCTAAAGCTTTAACTAAGAAGCAATTACATAAGACCAACAATAAGATTTATGGGGGAAAAATGGTCGGAGCGGCGGGATTTGAACCCACGACCCTCACACCCCCAGCGTGATGCGCTACCAGGCTGCGCTACGCTCCGACTAAAGGAGACGTTTTTATTATTATAAGCTCGGAGTGTACCAAAGCTAAGTAATTGATGCAAGGACATATATTTTCTCAAAGCAGAAAAAAGAATGTAACAGCCCCAAAAAGAGGTAAAAGAATAAGAGATGCCTTTACTAAATATTCAAAAAATCCCGGCATTTCAATGCCTTCGGCCTCTGCAATATCTTTTGCAATAAAATTAGGCGCATTCCCAATATAAGTTAAAGCGCCCATAAATACAGCCCCACATGAGATAGCAATCAAATTTTTAGACCCTTCTGTCATGAGCGTCTGAACATCCATCCCTGTCATCTTAAAAAAAACAAGATAGGTTGGAGCATTATCTAAGAAAGCAGAAAAAATCCCTGTAAGCCAAAAATAGAGAGCAGGTGAATGCGATCCAAAAAACTGGATCAACGCTTGAAATTCCCCTTTTTGTTTTGCCTCAAAAATTAAAAAAATAGGGATAAGCGTTATGAAAATATTTAAAAAAACCTTTGCAACGTCACAAAGAGGATGCCAAGAAAATCCATTATGCTGTCGGTAAATTTTAGGCGTCATAATCCAAGATAAGAGAGAAAGAATGATTAACCCTCCCTCTCTAAGAAGACTTGAACCGCTAATGGAAACGTCAAAAACATGAAAAACACTTAAATCCTTCCAAATCTTTGACTCCAAATGCAAACAAACAACGCCAAAAAGAAGAAAAAGATTCAACTTTCCACTCACGTCAAAGCTAAATTTTTCCCTGTTAGAGGGAAGGTAACGTGACGTTTCTTTTTTCCAATACAGGAGATCTGTTATATAAAATAAGATTAATATCGGGATAACTATCATTAAAAAAGGCCCTCCCAGGTTTTTTGGAACCCAAAAAAAATCAACGCCTTCTAAATATCCCAAAAAAAGAGGGGGATCCCCAAGAGGCGTCAAAGCGCCTCCAATGTTCCCCACGAGTATAATCAAAAAAATAACAAGATGGACTCTTGAAAGTCTTCCTTTATTGGCGTTTAAAAAAGGCCTTATTGTAAGCACCAAGGCACCTGTTGTTCCAATCACACTTGCAAGGAGAGTTCCTCCGATGAGAAGACACGTGTTTTTAAGAGGCGTTCCCTCAAATTTTGCGCGAATCCAAAGTCCTCCTGAGAGAATATAAAGCGTTCCCAAAAAAATAATGAAAGAGAAATAATGATTGATAAGCATTTCGAGGAGTTTACGAAGGGCATCGTCTTTGAAAAAAATAACCATCCCGATCATGAGCCCCAAAGACCAGATTCCGAGGATTTTTTCAGAATGTCTTGCCCATAATTTTGGAAAAATCAAAGGTCCAAAAGAAAGGGAAAACAAGACTCCTAAAAAAGGAATGCCCCAGTACAGACTTAAATTTACCCCATTCATTCCCTTTGTTTCCTTTAAAATCTGACAGAAAAACACTGTATTTTAGAGCGTAAAACTTCCCTTTAATGCGTCTAAAAATCCCTGTAAAATAAAACTTGCGGCCATTTTATCAACCACCTGAGACCGCCTTTCACGTGACATGTCTGCTTCGAGAAGTGTTCGTGTCACGGCCACCGTTGAATACCTCTCATCCCAAAACACAATGGGGAGATCTTTCAGTTTAAGGAAATTATACACAAAATGACGTACCGATTGAGACGACCTCCCCTCATCTCCCCTCATCTCGAGGGGAAGCCCCACAACAAGCCCTTCAACATCTTCAGCCTCAATAATTTTTAAAAGCTGTCCTGAGACCTCCCCAAAGGTTTTTCTGTCAATAACCTTAAAGGGAGAGGCAATCATAAAGCAGGGGTCTGACAGCGCAAGTCCGATACGTTTGCGCCCGACATCAATTCCTAAAATACGACTTCCTTTTGGAAATTGTGGAAAAAATTCTAATTTAAACGTTTCAACCGAAAGAACTGTCATCTTGTCTTTATCCTCTTGTTTGAGATATGGTCTTAGGGAAACTCTCTTTTAAAAGGTCCCCTACCTTGGAAAACTTCTTAAACTACCCTTTATCGTCTCTTCCTGGCGTTGGCCCCAGAACACGGGCACTTCTCAAAAATCTTGTGGGAGACTCTCTTCAAGATCTCCTCTTCTTTTTTCCCCATAGAATCGTTGAACGCCTTTATTTTCCAAGCATTCATGCATATCTCAGATCTGCGCATACCCTTAAAGAAGATGTTTTTATCACCCTCATTGTCAGAGTTAACCAGATTTCAAAGCCAACACGAAAAGGAGGGCCCATTAAAGTTAAGGTTGAAGATGATACCGGCTCCTTTGATCTTATGTTTTTTAACAGCAATTTCCAATACCTCCAAAAGAAATTAATGCTCTTTCAAGATCTTCTTGTCAGCGGACGCCCCACTTTTTATGGAAAAAAATTTCAAATCAATCATCCAGATTATATTGGAGCCCCTGCAGCTCTCTCTGATTTCCGAGGATCTTCCCCTATTTATCCCCTCACCGCTGGTCTTTCAAACAAAGTTGTTGCAAGCGTTGCTCAAACAGCCCTTAAAATGGCGCCCAATAT
>CANMHY010000172.1 GCA_947497675.1 Alphaproteobacteria bacterium | reverse complement strand
TTACAGAAAGAACGCTACACTACCTTTTTTTTCTTTTTTGACTTTCAAAGTCAACAGAATTCTATCTTTTTATATGCGAGGTTTTTATGAAAAAACTTATCTTGGGCTCCTGTCTTGTGGCAGGAACCTCCGTGGGCGCTGGCATGATTGCCCTTCCCATGGTTCTTTGCAAAATTGGAATACTCCCCACAATCGCCCTCATTTTAACATTGTGGTTTTTTATGTATCTCTCTGGTCTTTTAGGTCTCGAACTTAACTTAAAGAGAGGAAAAGGTCTCACCCTTGCAGAGCTCGGAAATTTTTACAGAGGTCCTCTGACCTCTCATATTGGGTCTTTATGCTTAATGTTCTTAATTTATGCTCTTCTCTGCGCTTACCTTTACGGCGGAGCTTCGATCTTTCAGAGTTTTTTTGAAGCCCATTTGGGATACAGTCTTTCGTTGCAAAGCATTGTTCTTATTTATGCTCTTATTCTCTCTGCTGTTTTTAGTTTCTCAGTACCCTGGATACTCCAAATCAATAGGGTTTTGTTGATCGCACTTTTAGGCTCCTTCGGACTTCTCATTTTTGGGTTTTTTATAAAAATTAACCTACTTCATATGCCTACCTTTGCACCTTCCGCTTGGGAAATAAACTCTTGGACACTCGCCCTTCCCATCCTATCCGCAGCCTTTGGATTTCAAGTAATTCTTCCCATCCTCACCAATTTTTGTAACAAAGACCCGATTCTCTTAAAACGAACTGTTTTTTGGGGAAGCCTCATTCCAGCCGTTGTTTATATTTTTTGGACAGTGTGCACGCTTGCAATTCTCTATCATGCTGCCCCTCAAAAATATCTCCTTCTCACCCTCGGAAAGCTTGATGTTGGTCAATTTGTTCAAGCTCTCACTGAGACAACCGCTTGGCCCTTGGTTCAAACAATTGCCAATACAATGTCAATGATTGCCATTTTAAAGTCATCCATTGGCGTTGGACTCGCGCTCTTTGAGTTTTGGCAAGAGAAACTGATTAAACATCTCTCCTTTTCTCCCCTCAAAACAAAAGGAAGTTCAATTGCCTTAACGATTCTTCCATCGCTCGGATTTGCGCTTTTTATTCCTGCTCTTTTTCTAAAGGCTCTAAGCTTTGCTGGAATGATCAACGTTGGCATTATCATTTTGCTTCCTCTCTGGCTCCTCACCTCTCAGAGGGCAAAAGCACTTCCTTCTTTTTATCCTCTCATTTCAACAAAAATCGTAAAAATTTTATTTTTAATCTTAGGGGGTCTTATTATACTGTGTGAGATCATCAATATGATTTAACACATAACCTTAAGTTAAAAATCTACCCGGGAAAGAAGAAGTTTCCTTCTTTCCCTGATCCTCATATAAAGAGCTCCTCTATGAAAAAACAAAATCCCAGCCTCTTTCGTATTTTAGAAATCCTTTCCGATGGTGCTTATCATGACGGAACCCGTATTGGAGAAAGTCTTGGGATATCTCGCGCCGCTGTTTGGAAAAATATTCAAAAACTTCAGGGCTACACTGTTAAAATCAGCTCTATTAAAAACAAAGGCTATGCACTTCAAGAACCCATCGTTCTTTTAAACAAAGATATTTTAATCAGTACGCTTCCTCAAAAAAACATAAAACTGGATGTCTTTGAAAGCCTCCCATCCACACAAACTTATTTAAAATCGATTACGTCTCCTTTTCCCTATGTCTGTCTGGCAGAAAGACAAACAGATGGAAAAGGGAGACTTGGACGCCACTGGCAATCTCCTTTTGGGCAAAACATTTATCTCTCGCTTCTTTATCCTTTTCAAAAGGACATCAGTGAACTCTCTGGACTCAGCCTAATGGTAAGCCTTTCTATTCTCAAAACATTAACGCATTTTTTTGAG
Organism: Alphaproteobacteria bacterium; assembly: GCA_947497675.1. Classification (GTDB taxonomy): domain Bacteria; phylum Pseudomonadota; class Alphaproteobacteria; order 16-39-46; family 16-39-46; genus 16-39-46. Next base: position 1,260 of record CANMHY010000172.1, on the reverse strand, counting down.
AAAAAAGCTTCATTTCACCTAAAATGGCCCAACGACATTGTTTTTGATCATAAAAAACTTGGGGGCATCCTGATTGACATGCAAGCCGAGTCCTATGGCCTGAGCACAGCTGTTATTGGAATTGGGCTGAACGTAAATATGATGCCCCAAGATGGTCTTTCTTTCGAATGGACCTCTTTGCGTCAAATCTATAACACCTACATCAATCGAAATGAATTGTGTCAGGTTCTTCTTATAAATTTGTTTGAGGATCTCTCTACTTTTCAAGAAAAAGGGTTTGAACTCTTCCAAAAAAGTTGGCCTCTTTATGATGCCCTCTATGATGAACCCATTACCTTAAAAATAGGAGAAAACACAATCTCTGGTATTGCAAAAGGGATTAATGAAATGGGCCATCTGTTGCTCGAGAGAGAAAATAAAACCATTAAAACATACGCTTCAGGTGAGGCTTCTTTTATCCGCCGTCAAAGCAGTCTCTAAGTTCAATTTTCCGTTTGAATTTCTATGCTTTCCGGGATTGATCAAGTTTTATGTCAAAGATTTGTTTTTCAATCGTACAAATCTTTTCGAGTAAATTCGCCCAGAGCGCATGTCCCTTTGAAAGCTCTTCCCTCATTTCTTGCCTAATATCTTTGAACTCTTGTTGGAATTCCTGGCGAACATCTTTAAATTCTTGGCGCATTTCATGTATTTCAATATCATGGCGTTTAATATCTTCCCGAACAACATACCAAACGGCAGCTGTGTATCCAAATCCGGAGACAATAATCGTTAATGTATGAACCCACTCCATCATCTATCCTTTAAATTTCGTTTTTAAGTCTCTTTCTTAATATCACAGATTCTAAAATCTTTCCAGATCAAGATAAAATATGGGCTAAAAATCTTTATCTTTTTTTCTTTTTGAAAAGCCACCCATTAACAGTAAACTATATTTAAATATACAGTTTACTAATTATCTTTTTTATCCTACTGTCCCTCCTAAGTATGATCTTAAGGAGATAACAATGACGATTTTAACACGTTTCTTTATTTTAGCTTTCTCTTTTCTTTTTTTAACATCTTCAAGTATCGTATCTGCCTTTGGAGATTACTATGACTGGGATAGTTTCAGAGATTATCCACCAACTCTCCATATCCCTGTGTCTGTTTCTGTGCCTGAACCTGTTGAAATAAATCCTCATCGCAAAATTTCTATTACCGCTCCAATGTCTGGCGTAATTAGTGTCTTACAGAAAACTCCTGGAGACCTTGATTTAA
>CANMHY010000171.1 GCA_947497675.1 Alphaproteobacteria bacterium | reverse complement strand
TAAAAATTAAAGAAGTCGTTCAAAAAACCCCCGGCGTCACCCGCGTCACCGTGGTCTCCCCTCAGATGGGACAAAAACTTCTTGCCCCTTGGCTCGGAGAACAACAAATCATTTTAAAAAATCTCCCTCTCCCAACGCTTATTGAAATTGAAAAAAATCCAGAAATCTTAGATGTTTCGATTCTTGAGACCTCTTTAAAGAAAATTTTTCCGCCCATACGTGTTATAAATCATCAAACACACTTTTCAAAAATCTTTATACTGGGATTCTCTTTGGAAATTTTTCTCTTGGCCTTAATGAGCGCTTTCTTTCTCACGGCTCTTTTAACACTTTCTTTTGCAACACGAACAAGTCTTTTAATTCATAAAAATATTATTGATATCCTATCTCTCTTAGGAGCAAGTGACGCGATTATTGCAAAAGAGTTCCAATCGAATGCCCGCACAATGGCAATCAGAGGCGCTGCGACTGCCTATATTCTCCTGCTTCTAACGGCTCTTCTTGGGTTTTTTCTGTTTCAGGAGCATGAGACGTTTTCTTTCCCTTTTTTCTTTTTAAATCATTTCTCATGGACTCTTTTTTTAGGTCTTTTAGTGCCCCTTTTAATGGGATTTTTCATGATTTTTTCAGCCCGTCTCAGCATTGAAAGACTTCTTAAAAAATTGGATCATGCTTAATCCCCCCCCCTTTTTTAATTTTCTTTTAACCTTAGAGAAGGAAAGCATTTTTTTGATATGAAACTTGTTCTTTTAGACAGAGATGGCGTTGTTAACGTTTCTCCTGGAAAATCCTATGTCATGTCCCGATCGGCAATGACACTCATCGACGGCGCCGGAAAAGCAATTTCACGTCTTAATGAAGCTCAGATTAAAGTCGTCCTTATAACGAACCAATCCATCGTCGGCCAAGGAGGGTTAAGTCTTCAAGAATTGGATCAAATTCATGATCATCTCATCTATCTTTTAAAACAAGAAGGCGCTTGGGTGGATAAAATATTTTTCTGTCCCGATCCTCCCCATGCCCCTACCCATCGCCGAAAACCCAACCCTGGCATGATTCATGAAGCTCTTGCGTTTTTTAAAGCAGAAGCGGATGACACGCCCTTTATCGGAGACTCCCTCACAGATCTTGAGGCCGCCTTTAAAGCAGGGTGTCCACGACATCTTGTACGTACCGGACACGGAGCAGACGTTGAGAATCACGGAATTCCTGAAGAGTTTCTCCCCGTTATCGTTCATGATGATCTTGAGGGTGCTGTAAACAATTTTCTAGAACAATTAAATGTATAAACATTCATTCTTCATGAAAAGATCATCTTCATAGAAAAAAGGAAACCCTTCAGGTAATTCTTTCCGTTCAATAACGTTAAAACCATTTCGGAGGTAGAATTTCTTGGCTGCAAGCGCAAGATCGCCTTTTGTGCTCAGATAGATTTTAAAGGGTACTTCCATTTTCTCCAAAAGCATCTCTAACAATTTTTGAGCAACACCTTTCCCACGAAAGTCTTTACGTGCAAACATCCGTTTTAGGACAAATCAAAATATTACGATCCATGAGCAAGATCTTCCTCACGAAGTTTCTTTAAAACATTCGTTAATTTTAGATTTAAGACATTATACATTTTAACGCGCTCTATGTTTTTTTTTTAAAGCCGCACCTTCGCGCTTTTCGGATCCCTGAACCATTCCTGATTTCATAAATTGATGCATGAAAGACTTCACCTTTTTCTTTTTGAATATAAACGATACCCTCCAAAATGTACCCCTTATTTTCTCAGGTGTCATCTGTCATTTTTTCTCTTTCAAAGACAATGCTCTCAAAAACCTTGCAAAAATGCTTAAAAAAAGAGATGATGTGTCAACAGAAAGCCTTTAACAAGAGTTAAATTGTAATGAGCGCATCTTTCTTAAAAGCACCTTCTTTTTCCGGAATGCTCTCGGAAACGACAAAGCAACACCATTACTGGACTTCTGTCTATTTGGCAGATACAGATTCGGGTGGCATGGTTTATCATGCAAATTATCTTAACTTTGCGGAACGTGCCCGCACGGAATTTTTAAATCTTCTCGGCATCCGTCATGCCCAAATGATGCAAGAAGGCACCCATTCTTGCTTTTTTGTAGTCCGTGACTGCACGATTTCTTTTTTAAAACCCGCAAAATTTGGTGATCTTCTTGAGGTCCAAACAACTTTTAAAAAGATGACAAAGGTGCGCATTTTCCTCTTGCAAGAAATCTTCAAAGAAAAAGTTTTAATTGCCCGATTGCATATTACCCTCGCCTCAGTTAAAAATACAGGGAGTCCTACTGGAATTCCTCACGCTATCGTTTCTGCTGTAAAGCCTTTTTTAAAAGAAGATTCGATAGAAGAACTCTCACCACTCGAAACCTTGGTTTCAACTTTTCTTTCACCTCAACGGAAATCTTAAAGGAGTTATTATGCCAAAACAAAGTCTTCCTGCTTCGACAACGTCTTTTCCAAACATCTATGAACCTGTCCCTCTTGCCCCTCCCGTCGAGTCCCTCACCAGTATACCCCTCCAAGGCACAGAGACATCTTTTGATTTTTCGATTTGGGGCCTTGTTATGCATGCTGACTTTGCCGTTAAAATTGTCATGCTGATTCTCATTGGGATTTCTTTTTGGTCCTGGGCCATTATTTTTTCGAAATACTTGAGATTAAAATACTTAAACCGTCAGGCCTCCCTATTCGAAGATATGTTTTGGTCAGGAGGCGCCCTCGATGACCTTTATGATCGTGTAGGTGCAAAGCCTCAAACGCCTCTCGAAAATATTTTTGCAAGTGCCATGCGTGAGTGGCGCCGGAGCCTTTCACGTGGCGTTGACAAAACCCAAGAGTTTAAAGCAACCCTTCAGGAACGCATTGAACGCATCATGCATGTCAGTGTCTCACGCGAACTCGAAGACCTTGAAAACCAAATGGGCGTCTTGGCATCAACAGGATCCGTCTCTCCTTTTATTGGCCTGTTTGGAACTGTCTGGGGAATCATGGTCAGTTTTCAGGCCATTGCAGCCTCGAATAATACCAATCTTGCTGTTGTTGCTCCGGGAATTGCCGAAGCCCTTTTTACAACGGCTCTTGGACTTATCGCCGCCATACCCGCCGTTGTTGCATACAACAAACTT
>CANMHY010000170.1 GCA_947497675.1 Alphaproteobacteria bacterium | reverse complement strand
AGTCATTTTTAAAAATTTTAAAGAGTTGATCAAAATTTAGATAAGGTGTTATTGTTATTTTTGAAAAAGTGAATGAGAAAGGTTAAAAAAAGGGTCCGATGAATATAAAATCCTATGATTTTTATTATGATTTACGCTCTCTTCCTTTTGTACAAAGTCTCTATCTCTTTGGGTCTCGTGCACAAGGAACGGAAGGGGAGAGGTCGGACATAGATCTCGCTATTTTATGTCCGAATGCTTCAGAAAATGAGTGGCGAAAAATCTGTTCTATTATTGAAAGTGCGAAGACATTGTTGGGTATTGATTGTGTTCGGCTTGATACCCTTAAGGATGAAAGTTTAAAGCATTCTATTGAAAAAAATAAAATTGTTCTTTTTGAAAAAAAAGAAAATGAGTATTCTTGGTATGACCTATTTTTGGATCTTGGAGAGGCGATTGAGAAGTTAGAAAATGTTTTGAGGCTTAAGGATGAATCCTTTCCTTATGTGAGAGAAGCTTCCATTCAAATTTTTGAATATAGCTTTGAGCTTTTTTGGAAATGGCTTAAAAAACTTTGTTTTGAAGAGGGAATTGAAGTCAATTCTCCTAAAATGACGCTTCAGAAAGCGTATTCTTTAAAATTCATTGATGATGAAAATGTATGGTTGGATATGATGGAAGACCGTAATCTCACCTCTCATACCTATAAGCAACCCAACGCAAAAGAAATTGTTGATCATTTAAGTCTGTACGTAAAAGTAATGCGTAAAACATATGATCGATTGAAAAAACAATTTAACTTATAAAAATGTGAAGCGGAGTTCAGATGTGTCAAAAAATTTTAAAATTGGTCTCTCTATTTTCAATAACGATGGTTCTCACAAACTGTCCTAAAAACAGGAGTGGATTGGAGGATTTTAATATCCCTCCTGAAAATTTAAATCAAAGAGATCGCGGGCAAGAGCTCCTTCGTCAGAAGCGTGATTTAGACGCGAGATATCAGCGGCAGCAACAAGAGCTCGAAATCGGACGCATCCAATCACATATGCATGCCGAAGAGGGGCGACGACGACATCATGACATGGAGAAGTTAAATTATCAGCGTCATCAAACCGAAGAGATTGAGCGTCTTCGGCGCCTGAAGGCAACCGAAGATCGGCGTAAATATCACACTCAACAAAGTGAGAGAGAAACATTAGAGCGTCAACAGAGGCAAGAATTGTTGAGAAGGGATTTTCCGCAAAAAGAATCTCTCCGGGTACAGGCAGAAGATGCGCGTCTTTATCAAGAAACATTGGACATAGAGCGTGCGCAGCAAGAATCACTTCGTTCACATGCAGAAGAGGAAAGGCGCCGTCATCAGGAAGCATGGCAAATGGAGCAATCATTAGAGAATTCACGCGGGAGGTATGAAGAACAAGAACATCTCCGTCAGCAACAACAGGCTTTGGACATGCAACGTGCTCAAGAAGAGTCACTCCGTATGCACGAAGAGGAAGAGCATCGTCGTCAGCAAGCTGTGGTCGTTCCTCAACCTCAAGAACCGGTATATCAACAGCCTCCTGTGGTAGGTCCTTTGGCTTGGGCTCCTAACACTGAAACGATGCGTCTTTCTGGAATCTGTGTCATGGAGCTTCAAAGAGAACTTGGATCTGCGCCCACTCACGTTGAAATGCTTCAAGCTCTTCAACAAAGAGTAGGGCTTACAGCCGAGCAATCTGAAATAACGCTTGCAGAAATGGGGATTTAGAAAGACGTTGGGATCTTCAAATTAAACTTAGAGAAAACAGAAATTATTTAATCGTTTGTTTGTGCCCCACTCTTTTTAGAAAATAGATAACTTTCTAAATTTCTATGTTTTCTGTTGAAATTAGAAACTTCTCTTTGTATGCAATATACACAAGATATTAATTTAGTCTTAGAGACAAGACAAAGGCATATTCAACGTATTTTTTATTTATCTATAGTTTACAAAGGGTTTTAAAGTGACTTTTTTTTTCAACGAAATATTTTGTGCGTGCTCATTTGCTATTGGCCGTTTTAGGAAGCGTTTCCCTGTTCTCACTCGAATCCTTTGGGATGGATCCAGATGAAGAACTGGCGGCAGCGGATGTTTCAAGTCAAAAAGTTACAAACCCTCAGTTAGATGAAAAAATCAAACAATTTATCAGCAATTTTGAGCTAGATGAAAAAGAGCCCTTAACAAAAGAGCAAAGAAGAGGACTTCGGTTTTTCACAGCAGTTGTTCATCAGAGAGAACTGATTAACCTTGATAATTGGTTAGAGGCCATGGCAATTCTTGTTTTGAAGGGAAATGAAGATCAGAAAATAAAAGGCTTTACGGCTCTCCTTGGAACTCTGAGGACGACAACGGATAAATCTTTTCCAAAATTTGAAGTGGCTTCGTTTATATTGGAAAAGGCATCGTTAACGATTTCGCAAAAAGAGAATCTATACTCCGTTTAAAGGTCTATTTTTGAAAGTCCTCGTGAACAATTGAAAGAACGCGTTCAGTGGGCAGCTTTTCTTTTGTTGAACGATCCCGAGAGGGCAGAAGAAAAGGCCTCTTTTTTATTGAAAAGTATAGAGTCACCTGATTTTTCTGATATACAATCTGAATTTCTAACAGCTGTAAAGAATATTTTTGAGAAAGGTTCAGCTCCCCACCAAAAAGAATTTGGAGAGACGCTCCTAAAAGCCCTTGTTTATAAATATCTTAAGACACCGAAATCCCCAGAATCTCCATTGAGAGAAATCTATTGTTTGGACAATTCCTTAAGGTATGGGAGCAATAAAGTTTGGAGAGAGTGCATGGCGTCTCTTTTTTTGTCAGTGGCTCAAGACGAGCACTTTTCTCTTTCTCCAAAGGAACGCGCAGAAGGGGCTTTAAAGAGTCTTCAATCTGAAGTTTTTGAAATAAGATCCCGTTCTATTTCTTTCTTATTTTCTTTCGTGGAAGATCCTACTTCTCTCGTTTTTGAGGATAGAGTAAGAATTGCAATGAAGATGAATTCTTATGCATCTGATGAAAGGTCTCGCATGAAGGGGTGTTTTTTTTCTCTTTTAAAGGAATTTAATAAGCCATGGTTGGAGAAAACGGAGGGAGAGGTTGCAGAGATACTTCTTCATCCGTATGGTTATGGTTCTGACAGAGAAGAAAACAAAGCTGTTTGTGGCCTTTTGCTTTTTAAATCTATGCATCCTGAA
>CANMHY010000169.1 GCA_947497675.1 Alphaproteobacteria bacterium | reverse complement strand
AACAGATGTGTACGCGCTTTTGGAAGATTCTTGGTATTGATATGAGAAAAGATTTTGTGGCATGATCCCTCTGTTCCGTTTTTTCACCCAATGGGTGAAGTGGGTTCTTTTACAAAATCATCTTATCTCATTGTTATGGTTGAAGAAACGGAATTCTTTTCTTTTTTTGATGCTAAATTACGGCTGTGTAAAAATAGATCGTTGTAGATTTTCTGGACATCTTCCAGGGGGAAAACCTGAAAATCACTTTCTTCCCATCCTTTCTCACATGTTTTTTCGAGAGTTTCTCTCCATAACCTTTTAAGGGAAGAAGGAAGATTTTCTGAAATCTGTTTTGTTGCCCGCGCAAAACAATACGCCACAAAAAGAGGTTGAGGATTGTCCTTTAACTGCCATCCTAGTGAGCCTTCAAGCTGTGCCAACTGCAATGCTTTATTCTCATCGTTTGAGATCAGATAGGCATGAACCAGCACAGATTGTGAAGGACATTCCGGCACGTCAATCAGATCTTTTTCCCATCCCAAGCTTCGATCCTTAAAGGGGTTTTTCATATGACTATTAATCACTTCAGAGGCTTTTTTCAGGAGGACTGTTCTTTCTAATCCATCGCTTTGATGGTAGAGTTTTAAGAATTTTGTCAAATCGGGTTTGAACGCGAAGGAAACCCAATGACCCTCTTCCTGGATTTTTTGATCTTTGAGATGCAGATGCTTCCAATCGTGTATCCCAAGCAAACTTTAAATGTATTTCATGTGGGCATCAAGATCATGCCGATGTGAATGCAGCGAAGAATATATTAGCGGCAGGGCATGCCATACTTGCCTGTGGAGAGACAGTAAGACCAACTCGGTCAAAAGCGGTGAAGGCAGTTTCGATGAATCAGGAACCATCCTTAAATCACCGTGTTGCTTGAAGCTTAAGGAATCTACCTCTTTATAACCTACATGCACAGAGGCGGCAAAATTCCATCATCGTTTATTCTTAAACTTCCTTTGAATCTCTTTAAAAAAAATACTTGGCATTTAAAGAAAGCTTCCCCTATAGTCTTCTCATTCATCATCATCTCCCCTTTAAAGATTATATCATGTCCAGCAAAAAAAAGTTTAAATTCCCTCACAATCCTCCAAAGCCCTCAAAATCTTATGACCCGTCCTCTTCCGGAAAAGTATGGCTCTATGGGATCCATGCTGTTATGGCGGCGCTAAAGAATAAGAAACGCACGATTGAACAACTTATTTTTCTCCAAAAAACAGCCCCAGAACTCACGCTTCTTTTAGAAAAGAAATGTCCGCACGTTTCTATTGCGCCCACACTGGTCGACGAAGACGTCTTTCAAAAAGTCCTTCCAAAAGATGTTGTTCATCAAGGTATTGCCCTTTTAACGTCTCCTACCTCTTCTCTCTCTCTTGAAGATATCCTTGATCAATACCCGCAAGGTCCTGTGACGCTTCTTTGTCTTGACCAAGTCACAGATCCTCAGAATGTTGGGGCGATTTTGCGAAGCGCTGCAGCTTTCGGCATTCAAGGCCTGGGACTCACAGAACGCCACTCTCCGCAGATCACAGGCACGCTCGCAAAGGCGGCCTCAGGGGCGCTTGAAATCACGCCTCTCATTCTTCTCGGAAATCTCGCACAAAGCTTGGAACTTCTCAAAAAACATGGTTTTTGGTGTCTTGGTCTTGATGAAAACGCAGATCAAACCCTTTCCGAGGCAACCCTTCCGGAAAGGGTTGTATTTGTCTTAGGAAGTGAAGGAGAAGGGCTCCGTCGTTTAAGCCGTGAGAAATGTGATCTTCTTTTAAAAATCCCCACTTCTCCTCTTTTTCCAACCTTAAATGTGTCCACCTCGGCCGCTATTTGTCTTTATGAAAACCATCGCCAGAAAAATCTCCCCCAGTCCTCCAAACCTCAAGAGAAATCATGACTTATTTTTTTTCTTCTTCTGCTTTTTTGTTTATGACCACCTACTTTCTAGGATCCATTCCTTTTGGACTTATTTGGACACGTCTTTTTTTAAAACAGGACATACGCACGGTTGGATCCCATAATATTGGAGCAACAAATGTCTTGAGAACTGGGAACAAACAAATTGCAGCCCTCACTCTTTTTTGTGATGCCCTGAAAGGATCTTTGGCCGTTTATCTTGCTTTTTATTTGAGTGAAGGTCTCTTTGAAGCAGGGATGATGGGGCTTTGCGGCGTTGTCCTTGGACATATTTTTCCAATTTGGCTTGGATTTAAAGGTGGAAAAGGCGTTGCAACGCTCGCAGGAGGCATTCTTGTCCTTCTCCCGATCGTAGGCGTTCTCGCTCTTTTAACCTGGGTTATTGTTTTTTCAATTACCCGCATCTCCTCTTTAAGTGCCCTTATTTCTATTTTAGGGGCCCCTTTTTGTGCCGCCTGCTTTTATCCGTGTTCCCTTTCTTATAAAAACACCTCCTGTTTTTCTTCTTTTCTTCTTTTCATTGCCCTCTGCCTCCTTGTTCTTTTTAGACACTCAGACAATATTGCGCGATTGGTTAAAGGAGAAGAAAAACCTTTCAAAAAAAAATAAGAGAGACACTTCAACCAATCTTAAGATGAGAGATTTCAAATTCACCTCCTGATGACTTCGAAAATCTTGACCCTTCATGTTTTCATCACATTAAATTCATGTGAGGTCATCTGCCAAAAATTACGAACAGCCTGTTTTCTCTTGTAACGCTTCATATTTATTTTAACTTTGAGGGCAAGAACTTTTTCTTGAAAGATATACTCATTCAATATAATATATTTTTATTATATACTTTATGAAAGGTAAGTTAGAATGACCAAAACATTAGTTGATATCTCGCCTCATATCATTTCTAAACTTGATAGCTTAGCTAAGCAGTGTCAGTCGTCAAGATCTGCGCTTATCAGAAAAGCGATTGATTTATGGATCAAAGACCAAACAGAAATAAAAACAGGAGACGTTTTTGGTATATTAAAAGATCATCCCCTTGATAGCCTCTCTTTTCAACGCAAAATGAGAGATGAGTGGTAAATGAAGGCTCTATTTGATAGTAATATAATTATTGATTATCTTAATGGTGTTTCACAAGCACAAGAGGAAATTGCACGCTTTGAAACAAAAGCCATAAGCATCATAACTTATATTGAGATCGGGGTGGGCGTTAAAGATTCTCTCGAAATGAAAAAAATTGAAGACTTTATCATCAATACT
>CANMHY010000168.1 GCA_947497675.1 Alphaproteobacteria bacterium | reverse complement strand
GTCCCTGCAGGGGCGTTTTAAAAAGAAGATCAACAGCGCGTCCTGCCATCTCAAGAGATGTATCATCGTCGCAGTCCCCCAATCTCAAAAGAAACTGAGTAAGGAAAGCTCTGTTTTCTTCTGTCTCAAGACACTGAAGAGGATTTATGGAAAGATTTTTTGAACTCAAGTCAATGTAAGACCCTCCGACGGCTTCTGTAAATATACGGGTCCCATTAAATCGATCAAAAATATACGCTCTTAAGTCTTTATGTCTGAGCGCCCCCCCAATGAGGTGTTGGAAAAGCGTTGTCTTTCCAGACTCGCTCGGCGCAATCGTAAGGCTATGGGCCAAGGCTTCTTTGCGATCACTCACATGAACTTGAAGCGCATACGCATTACCGCTTGACGTTTTAAAATACCGAAGGGGCCCAGTGCCCCAATCACACGTCAATGTACCAACAGGCGTCGCTTCAAATGAAATAAAGGAGGCTAAATTATGAGAAAGAAGCGTTCTGGGACGGGCTTTCTCATCGTACGTCGGAAACCTTGAAAACCATAGCCATTCAATCGTATCAAATTCTTGAATGGGTCTTATGCCATAATTAAGAAGGATTTTCCGAGCCTCCATAAGATTGGATTGAGCCTCTTCCTTTGTTGAGCCTTTTATAAAAAATGTCAGTTGATGTTCATAAAGAGAGCTGTTCCCGGCATCGAGGTTCTCAAGGGCGTCGTCAAATTCTTCATTTTTAAAGAGATTCTGAAACAAAAGATTTTCTTGCCGGAGTCTATATCTTAAAAGGGTTGAGGCTTCCAGCTTTTTAAACCCTTTAAACTGATGCAAGACATCAAACTCAAACGGTAAATGAAGCAATTCTGTGAGAATCTGTTCAGAGGAACTCTCCCCCCATCCTCTTAAGCTTAAGACCGTATAAAAGGAAGGGGACATTCCGTCTCTGATTTCGATTAATCCTTGTTGCGTTAAAAAAAGAACTTGCGGGCCAATAAGCGCTTCAGAGATATTATTTTGGCAAGGAGATATAGGAGAATTCCCTGGATTTATGAGACTGCCTAAGAAAGTTAAAAGAGAACTTGAAGGGCCCTCTCCTTCCTCATCATTACTTAAAACAGTGGGTTTAAAGATTGATAAGTGATCCAGGGCCAGCGTTGACTGGTCTTCAAGCTCGCTTCTCTTTTTAGAGTGAAGGATAAGATAATTTTTAACTTGAAAACACGTTTCAAATTGGTCTTGCCATGCCTCATGAATTCTTTGAAGCCAGGGACTTTCAAAGGAGGCTTCATCCTGTGTTTGAATTTGTTCCCGCCGCGTTATTAAACGAAACGCGGAGCCTCTTTCGGCCATCATATCGAAAAAAGACTTTTTACGTGACATGTAAAATGCCCTCTCATCTTCTGTGCTTGTTTGACCATCAACGCCTTTAATCTCAATAATACGAACGAGAGTATCGTCCCTGCAAACAATGGTTTTTTGGTCTTCTAAAATATGAGAAAAAGGTAAAAAATCACTCAAATATGTCTCTTGGAATTTTGGAATGGTAAATTTTCGAAGCACAGGGGTCGCAAGCACCCCTAAAGCTCCTGCAACAGCACTGAGACCTATAACCTCTCCTACAATAAGTGACATTGAAACCATTTTTTCCTCAAAAATTTTTAATCAAAAAAACAAAGACCTTTTAATCAAGAAACGTATTTTTGAACGCCTTCCGGCCGGTAATTCTGTGTACGTTTAAATTTATGACGCAACCTTTTAAGCCTTATAAAATCTTCATCCTTAAAAGTCGTATAAAGGGATCCTCCATAAGCAAAAATAAGTGCAAAAAGTCCCCAAAACAACGGCGGTTGATTGAGTATGCTCGCCATAATTGCAGCCAAAATGGGTGAGATCGTGCTGAGACCAAAAAGTTGTGGTATCACCCATAAAATCCGTGTTGGACGTGAAACCGCCACAAGAACTGTATTCACATCAAGGTGCATCGGATTTGGAGGATTATTATTCATACTGGTAATGTTCATCTTACTGATTTCTCATGAAGTGTTTTTTTAAGGTTGTGTGATAAAGTCGATCACATAATCAAAACTTGCGAGCAAAATTGCTGCAATAACAAAAGATACACCCCATTTAAGATTAAGACGTCCAAAGATGCCTTGTATGATTAAAAGAGCTCCCACAAGACCACATCCAACAGCCCCAATCTTTAAAATCCCCTTGGTTGTACTGGAAATCTTTTGTGCAACGGCCGCAAAAGGATCCGCGCAAGCAAATTCTGGAAAAAACCCAATCGTACTTATTAAAACAATGATAAAAAATAAAAGCTCACGGTTTTGAAAAACCCAAAAGCGAGGAAAATCCTGATTTGACACTAAATGTGGGGATCTTAAATAAGTTGAGGCTTTTGAAGCGTTTGTTTCTAAATAATTCATAACGATACGTCCTTCTTAATAGTTTTAACGTTTAAATATGCCTTTATAGTATTTATACCAAGTACAAATAATTGTTTAATGAATACTATTGTACTTGTCAACGTTTTTTTAATATATTTTTTAAATTTATTTTTGATTTTTTAAAAATAAGGTTATTATAAGCAGAAATCTTGTTTTATAAGAGAGATAGAAATTAATTCATTCGCCCCACACTCATACATATGAAAAAAAATGACCATTCTCCAAACCCAAATTAAAAAACGAATTTTAGACAAAAATCTCTCTGTTAGAGCTTTAGAAACAAGAGCGGGGGTAAGCTTTGGGGTTATTCAAAAAATTCTTACAGGAGAGAGAAAAAACCCTGGCGCTAAAACTCTCTCTGCTATTTCTCAAGCTCTCGGTTGTTCTATTGATGATTTATTAACAGGACTTCATTCAGAGCCCCCCTCTTCTCCTGATTCTAAACCACAACATCCTTGGAACGCTCAGCTTTATAGAGATGCTCAAAAAAGTGTCGAGGATTATAGTACAAAACAAAATCGGAGGTTTTCTGCAGAAAAGATGGTGGAGATTATTTGGGCTGTTTATACCTTCTCCCTCTCAAAAAATCCTCCGTGTGTTGATCCCTTGTTCGTGGATTGGCTTTTTACCAGAGATTAATTTCTCTTAAAATCTCAAATCGGCATCAAGCTTCTTCTTAAGTTTTTTAGGTAAATAATATTTGTTTCTTTATCAACGATTCTTTCTTCTTTTTGAAGGAGACTTATTTCTGTGATGTTAAAAAGTCCT
>CANMHY010000167.1 GCA_947497675.1 Alphaproteobacteria bacterium | reverse complement strand
AATTCAAAAAGCTAGCGAAAACCATGTCAAGCAAAAAATGAAATTATTTTCATTTTATTTCTTTTTTCTCAACGTGCTGAATGGTTACCAAAAAATTTTAATTCAACTTCTCTCTTTTAAAAATCCATTAACTTTCAGAAAATCAATGTTATTTATATTTCCCCTTGATTTAAAAAACTGTCCCGTAAATGATTAGAGAGATTGAGTCCCTCAAAAAGGAGACTTGAACTTCAAAATCTTGGTTTCACACCTTGTGGGTAAAAAAACACAGTCTCCACTCAAATATTTTCTTTAGGTTCAGAAATAGGCTTTCCAAAATTTAATCTCTTTTCAAGAAATTAACTTTGACGTAGTGTCTTTTTAATTAAAAATCGGAGAATTAAATGTTATCACATGCGAAAAATATCGAAACTTTGAATTTTGAAGAAGCTCTCGCAGAGCTTGAGACAGTCGTCAGATCCCTTGAAGAGGGCAAAGCCCCTTTAGAAGAGGCTATTATTTCTTATGAGCGTGGAATTCTTCTTAAAAAACACTGTGAGAAAAAATTAACAGAAGCCACCTTGAAAGTTGAAAAAATTTTAATGACACCAGAGGGAGCCCTTTCTCTCGAACAAAAAGACTCTCCTGAATTGTAAACCTCTTCCCTCTCGACAAGGAATTTTTAATGTCCCTTCTTAAAGAAGCTCTTCAACAAACAAAAGAACTCATCGATAAAACTTTAAGTGATCTTTTACCCTCTCAAAAAGACCTTATTTCTCCCTGTCTAGAGTCTCCTCTCATCGAAGGAATGAGATATTCTACCCTTGATGGAGGCAAACGTATTCGTACTTTCCTGACTCTTGAGTCTTGTAAACTTTTTAACATTCCAGAAGAACAAGCCCTCCGAGTGGCAGCTGCTGTGGAAATGGTTCATTCATTTTCTCTTATTCATGATGACCTTCCTGCTCTTGATAACTCTGACTTGAGACGCGGAAAACCTTCTTGTCATGTTAAGTTTGGAGAATCAACAGCGATTCTTGTGGGAGACGCTCTTCTCGCCTATGCTTTTGAAATACTTGCTTCTCCCAAAACCCACCCAGATGGATCCATTCGATGTCAACTTATTGCTGAGCTTTCAAGTGCAACAGGCTATAAGGGGATTTGTGCAGGAGAAATGATGGATCTTGCCTCTGAAAACACACATATCGAAATGGAAACGATTGTCAGACTTGAAAATCTAAAAACCGGATCCATTCTCTCTTTTTGTGCCCGTGCTGGTGCCATCATTGCAGATGCTCCCGAAAAAGATATCCATAAATTGGATGCTTTTGGTCACGAATTTGGTGTTATTTACCAAATAACAGATGATTTGTTAGATTTAGAAGGCACAGCTGAGGAGGTGGGAAAATGCGTTGGAGCAGACAGTATTCTTGGAAAAGCGACAATGCTTAATCTTCTTGGAAGAGACGCAGCCATAGATCATGCCCATATGCTTGCAGATCAAGCCATTCTGCATCTTGACAATTTTGGTGAAAAAGCTAACCTTCTAAAAGAACTTGTTCTTTTTGTTTTAAAACGCAGATCTTAAGCTCAGGAGCTTCAATGGCTATTATCTTAATTCCCCTTATTCAGCTTATAGACTATGGACTGAAACTTTATATCTGGGCCATTATCCTATATACCCTCTTAAATATGTGTATAAGTTTTCAGATGGTGAATCCCTACAATCAATTTATCAAAGTAAGTGAGCAGTTCCTTTCTCGAATTATTGACCCTGTTTTAAATAGAATTCGACGAATCGTTCCTTTTTTTGGATCTGTTGATCTTTCTCCTTTAATCTTGATTTTTATGATTTATCTTATTCAAGGAATATTAAATCAGATTTTAATCCGTCTCTAATCCTGCCATTGATCCTGCGCTCCTTTAGCCTCCCTGAAGCGTCACTGCTTAAAGGCTTTTTATGTCTCTTTTTTAGAAAGTTTTAAAGTATGACTGAGATTTTTAATGGAAAAAAAACGGCTTCCCGATTTCTTGCAAAACTTCAGCCTGACCTTGACGATTTAAACTCAGTTTATAAAATAAGTGTCCGTCTTGGCATTATTCGCATCGGGAAAAATCCATCCAGTGCCCTTTATGTTAAAAAAAAACTTAAAATTTTTAAGTCTCTTGGTCTTGAGGCTCATGAGTACTGGTTTGATGAAACCATCTCCTATCAAGATCTTTGTTCAAAAATTGATGACTTAAATCATGACGTGGCAGTCCATGGGATTATCATTCAACTTCCGCTTCCTTCCCATTTTAACGTTCAAGAGATTTGCAATCAAATAACTCCCCTAAAAGATGTTGACGGCCTTACACTTCACAATCAAGGCCTTCTTCTCCAAAATAATCTTTCTGGTCTTATTCCGTGCACCCCACTCGGGTGTACTTTTATTCTGAAATCTCTCTTTAATGATCTCTCTGGAAAACGCACGTTAGTTCTTGGCAGATCCCTTTTGGTTGGAAAACCTGCCGCCCTGCTTCTCCTCCATGAAAACGCAACCGTCACCATTGCACACTCTCAAACCGAAAATCTTCCTGAGCTCATCGGGAGCACTGACATCCTAATCTCCGCCATTGGACAACCTCATTGCATCAAAGGTTCTTGGATCAAAAAAGGAGCTGTCGTCTTAGATGTCGGAATCACAAAGTCAATGTCTTCTAATTCTCCTCTATTTCTGGGAGATGTTGACTTTGAGGAAGCCTGCAAAAATACGTCCTTTATAACGCCTGTTCCAGGAGGTATTGGACCTATGACCGTTGCGTGCCTTGTCTATAATACCTACAAAGCCGCAAAAAGAATTCTAACCGGAACGCCTGCTCTCTATGATCTATCGATTCTTTCCTAAGGTCTTTTCTTCTTTTAAATCCGTCACTTTTTAAACCACTTCGAGCTCATTTTTGTGCCTCTAAAGCATATATTTAGTGTCCGAACAAAAAACTCTTCAGGCTTTGTAAAATATAGGATTAACCGTGATATTTACAAACGAAGTTTTAGGTTTTTTACTCTCAAATTCTCAAAAAAAGACGGAAAATCGTTTGATCAATCTCGATTTAGACCGTTTTTAAAAAATCTTCGTTTCTAATTTTTCCGACAAAGCAACATCCATTCTGTACTTTCAATTTTTTTCCCCGCTGTTAAAAAGAAATTTCTAAAAAATAAGAAATCTAAAAGATTTTCTTTTCTAAAAAATTCGTCCACAGTAG
>CANMHY010000166.1 GCA_947497675.1 Alphaproteobacteria bacterium | reverse complement strand
GTTTTAGACATCAACAAAAGCCTCGGCTTTGCCTTTGTTGACTTTGGTGAAAAGACACCAGGTCTTCTTTCTCGCCCTCCCTCCTTTTGGGAAAACATACCCTTTACGAAAGGGTCTTCTGTTCTTGTCCAGATCACGCGAGATAAAGTTAAACACACCTCTCTCTTGAGCCAACAAGAAGAAAAAGAAAAAAATGTGCGCCTAAATCTGACACTTTCTTTTTCCTCTGCTTTTTTTATTTTTCAACCTAAAACGCCTGGCTTAAGATTTTCCAAAACGATCTCTAAGCAAGATTTTTCAGAAGAGACACTTTCTAAGATTTCAGAGATTCTTTCAGACAATGAGGGACTCACCTTCAAACCTCTTGCACAAAAGGCTTCTTTTGAAACTTTAGAAGCTGACCTTTCGATCTTAAAAAATCTCTGGACCCTAATCCAAGAAAAAAATAAGGACTCTAAACCAGGCCTTCTTCTTCCCGAAAAAGAGTATCTTTTTCAATATATTCTTCAAAATAGTGATTCTTTAAAAAGAATTATTGTGGATGATGCCGCTCTCTATCTTTCCCTTAAAAAGTTTTTAGAAGTTTCTCTGCTTTCTTCTTTCATCTCTCTTGAGTCATATCTTTCTCTGACAGAAGGACCTCTTTTTGAAAAATACGACATTCAGGAAAGATGGGGCGCGCAAAGAGAGGCGATCATCCCTCTTTCTTCAGGGCATCTTATTCTTGAAAAGACCTCTGCTTTTTGGGTCTTTGATGTCAATTCTTCCTCTGAAAGAAACTCAAAAAAACACCTGACGCCTTTTCAACTTAATGCGCTTGCAGGACAAAGGATTCTAGAGGAAATACGTCTTAAAAATTTAGGAGGAACCATTGTCGTTGATCTTATCCCGATACAGTCACCCTCAGAGCGCAAAAAACTATTAACACTCATCCAAAAACAAGCACAAGAAGACCCTCTGCAAACCCATGTTCATAACATCAGTGCTCTCGGGCTTTGTGAAATCACGCGACCTAAAAAAGAACCTTCGCTTTTGGATTTAATTTTGTAAATAAAAGCAGCTCCAGACACCTTCATCACTTCTTCTCAACCTTAAATTTTTTCCTCTTCTTGCATTTTAACAAGATTACGACGTGAAGGCTCAAAATTTAATGCTGCCGCCTTAATAAACCACAACTCCGCTCCTTTATAATCTTTTAGTTTCCAATATAACATGGCGACATTATGCATCGCTTTTACATTTTTTTCGTCGAGTTCAATAGCCTCTTTAAAACATTCAATTGCTTTCGTATGATCCGTGTCCTGTGGATCATCTCTATAAGCTAATCCTTCTGTGTATACTTCAGCAGAGATCTGTCTTTTAGTTTCTTCTATCGATTGAGAGGAACTCTTTATTCCTAAAGTTTTTGCAGATTCAAAATACTCAAGAGCTTTTCTATATTTTTTTATTTCTACAGAAATCACGCCCATATTATGAAAAGCAATACCGCGTCGCTCTTGTTCAGGATCACCTTCTGTTAGTCTTTCAAACATAACCAACGCCATAAAACTATAACTTTCATTTTTTGTTTGAAAAAAAAGATTTGTTGTCAAGACAGCCTCAGCAAGATACTCTTTTCGCCCTTCTTCTAGGTGTATCTGTTCCATTTCTAAAGTTTTTCTTAGAATCAACTTCTGAATTTCCGACTGAGGAGTATCAATCCGATAAGGCAAACTCTCATCTAGGCGAGATGGGACAAACGAAACAGTCATATATCCACTTAAAACCTGTAAATCAACGTCTCCTTCTTTAAGATTTATAGTGCCTGATAAACAACATGTCTCTGATTGACGCGTCTCCCCCGTTCTAAGAGATTGATATATAAATTTATTTGGATAAATAGAAATTTCTTTAAACCATGAATCCTCACTCTTAGGTCTAATTTTCAATCCAAGAGGTGACTTCACTAACACATTTTTTAACTCAATTAAATGGGCTTCAATTCTTATATTTCCATTTGCGACCAATACGCTACTATTAATCGTAAGAGTATCCACCTCATAGATTATTTCACCACTTGCATATCTTGCACATGGACACAGAACTTCATCCCCGTTAAAAAGAAGACCGCTTTTTGAACATCTATCCACAATTTCTTCAAAAGGTTCCCCCAAGAAATCATCACAGAACTGACCTTTCACCTGACTTTTAGAACCCGAAGAAACGGCTAAATTTTCAAAATTGTAATCTATGCCATCGGTATTACGATAAGAAATAAAGCGAACTCCTTTGATTCTTGAATCAATTGATCCTTTTTTTCAAGGGAATGGGGAGGGAACATTCCTCTGTGTAAAGTCTAGAGATTCTAAAAATTGACGCTTGCGAATCATTTCATCAATCCTGAGACCTTGTTCCGATGAGGTAATATTTCCTGGAGACTCTATCTTCGTCCCAATACATGGTCTAATAATATCATTCTCAATAGCTTCCCTAATTTCTTTTCCATGAAAAAGAACTTTTACGGCCTCCGCTGAAGCTATTTGAAAAAAAAGAAATACCTATACTTAAAATCACGAATAAAAAATTTTGCATTACTTTATAACCTCTTACTAAGAAAAATTGAAAATACACCACCTGTTTAAAATGTCGAATCTAATACATGTTTTAATTTCTTTTGAAATCAGAGAGATAAAAATATCATCTCACGCCAATTCAAAAAGAATTGAAGTCTCTCATAGTTCTCGCCTTAATCAACAAAAAAGCAAAAAGTTAAGCCGCCTCTACTTCAAAACATCAACCGAAGAGGAGTCCTATACTAAGATTTTAGAACTCTCCCTCTGGATAAAGCTCTTTCGTATTCCCTCTCAGGTAATGATATAGGAGACTTATATTTTGGGTAATAGCTGTTGTAAAAGCATAGACATTATCCCGGCCAATCCCTTTTTGTTTCATCTCATACGTCCCTGAGGTTTGATAATTCACAGGAAAGGGAAGAACGTTCCATCCAGCGCCCCTAAAAAGCCCCACAGCTTTTGGCATATGAAAGGCAGACGTCACCAAAAGCCATTTCTCATCTTTTGGCTGAATAAGTTCATAACTTTTATAGGCATTATCTTTTGTGTTTAAAGAATCTTCCTCAAAAATAACACGGCCCAGGTTGATTCCGTGCTCTTTAAAAACATCTCGTGTTAATTTGACTTCGAGAGGTGTCCCGGTCACAAGAATCTTAAGTGTCGGAAATTTTTGTGC
>CANMHY010000165.1 GCA_947497675.1 Alphaproteobacteria bacterium | reverse complement strand
GCTAAACTCATCCTACAAAATTAACTTGTAGTGACCCAAAACGACTTTTATTATTTTATCTATTTGTTTTTAAATAGCTTTTTCTAACGATGGGCAAAGATGGGTATAACAAGCTCGTGAGTGGCGTTAGATATGTTGTAGAACAGGCTTCTGGAGCTTTTAAGCGTCATTATGGTGCGAATAAAACCAGGTTCTTGGGTGTTAAAAAAACACACGGCTGGATTACGACAATTGCCATTGCTCATAACCTTAAAAAGGCTGCTGTTATCCTCTATTCGGATCCACCAGAGGTGAAATGCGCCTAAATTTTAGAAAAAAGGAGGAAATACACTTAAAAACACTATTTTTAGGGTAAAAATGGTCAATTTTTCATAAAAAAATCACTTTTTGAAAAAATTTGATGATTTTTTTTTGAGATTGGTTTTTTTGGGTGATCTTTTTTTATTCAACGCAAAGGTCTCTTAAAGGTAAAATAGGGATTTAAAATTCAGAATTCAATAAGAATCGAAGATTTTGTGAGAAAAGAGAAGAAATCAAGAAATATTTCTTATTTGGCAAGAGCTTTCTTCCGAACGTTAAAGATGTTTGTTTCATTTTACAAAAATTTAAAGGAGAGTGAGAGGGTCTTTTTTTCTTAAAATGTTGCATTTTAAACGCTTTTTCGAATGAAATTAGCATCCTTGAAGATATTCATTTCTCAAACATAAGAAAACGTTATAAATTACAGAAAGTAGACTCAGGCTTTGAGTTTAAAGATAGGGTTTTAAATGCAGCGTTTTCTTTTTTTATGTATTTCTCTTTATTTTATGAGCGGACTTGTATCTGTTGATGCCGGCACACTTGAAATATATCGTCTTTTGAATCTCTTTGGAGACGTATTTTCCAGATTGCGCACAGATTATGTTGAACCCGTTGAGGATCAAAAACTCATTGAAAATGCCCTAAATGGCATGTTAACAGCCCTTGATCCCCATTCCAGTTATATGAATGAGAAAGAATTTCAAGAACTCAAAGATATGACCAAAGGCGAGTTCGGTGGGATTGGCGTTGAGATTGTTGGAGAACATGGGGTTATTAAGGTTATTACACCGATTGATGATACGCCAGCATTTCAAGCAGGCATTGAACCTGGCGACTATATTGTGGAGGTTGATGAACAGCCCATCCTTGGGATGACATCGACGGAAGCCGTTGAAAAAATGCGTGGAAAGCCAGGAACGTCTCTTAAGCTCAAGATTGTACGAGAGGGAAAAGACCCCTTTGTTGTTGAGATGAAGCGTGAACAAATTATTGTAAAACCTGTTCGATGGAAAATCGAAAAAGATATTGCGATCATTCGAATTACAACTTTTATTGATGAGAAAACGGGAGAGAAACTTCTTATAGCCCTCAAAGAAATTCGGGAGAAATTGGGACATGATCCTCGGGGAATCATTTTAGATCTTCGGAATAATGCCGGTGGACTCTTAGAGCAAGCGGTTGCTGTTTCTGATGTCTTTTTGGATGCCAAAGAAGTTGTTTCCATAAAAGGAAGAGATGAGAAGGAATCTCAGTGTGCTTATTCAAATCCTGGAGAAGAGGTTAAGGGGATTCCTATTATTGTTCTCATTAATAATTGGACTGCCTCCTGCCCTGAAATTGTAGCAGGTGCTCTCCAAGATCATAAACGTGCGACGATTCTTGGAACCCGTTCTTATGGCAAAGGGTCTGTTCAGACGGTGATGCCTCTTTCTGGCTATGGTGGCCTTCGCTTGACAACGCATCTTTATTACACCCCGAAGGGAAGGTCTATTCAAGCAAAAGGAATTGAGCCAGATATTGAAGTCACGCAGGCAAAAGTACAAATTGTTGAAGACGCGAAAGAGACTTTTAGAGAAGAAAATATTCCAGGAGCCTTAAAGGTAGAGCTTAATCGGGTTAAACAGGAAAAAATAGAAAAGGATAAGGATAAAGACAAAAATAAAGAAGATAAATCGCTCTCTTCTCAAAAAGAAACTTCAGAAAATGGGAATAAAAAAGAAAAATCACTGCTTGACCCCTCTGAAGATTATCAACTCCGCCGTGCAATCGATCTAATGGAAGCACTCAGCATTGTGCGGTCCATTGAAAAAGACATTTAGACTGTTAAGCGTAAAATGGATCAGAACAAGTCTCCTCAAAATAAATCAAAAAAGGCTTCTTTTTTTTTAGGGATTGTTTTGGGAAGCATCCTTGCGATCGGAAGTGTTTTTTTTCTTGTTTCCTCTTTCTTGCATCATTATTCAATTGAACCCGCTTCGATTCCCACTTTAATAGCCCTTCATAAGCAAGAGGAGATGAAAGATGATAAAAATAGGTCTCTTTCTGTTATAGAAAAACCTTCTTCTTCTCCTCTCAGAAGTGTTTCTCTTCAACAAGGGGTAAAAAAGGCTTCCCTTGCGCTTGTTTTTGTTGGCGTTGGACCCGACACAAAAACACTTTTACGCGCTCTTAAAGTCTTCCCCAAGCAGGTTTCTTTTTCTTTTGCGCCTTTTACACCAGAGGTTTCAGAGTGGGTCCTAAAAGTTCACCAAAGAGGGTTTGAGGTTTTTTTGGATCTTCCTTTAGAGTCGAGTGAGTTTCCTCAGTTAAACAAGGGGCCTTATACATTATTGAAGGATGCTCCTGAATCCGAAAATCTATCAAAGCTCGCGCTGATCCTTGAAAAAGGAGGAGATGAGATTGTGGGTCTTTATGGTTTTATGGGATCTCGGATTTGTGATTCTAAAAAGGACATGTATCCCATTTTGAAAACGCTTAAGAAAAAGGGGTATATGTTCTTAGGACATAAAACGCCTCATTCTTGTATAAAATCTTTGTCTCATCTTTTAAACCTCCCTTATGTCCAAACCACTCAATTTTTAGAAGGCGACGTATCTGAAGAAAATTTAAAAGAAAATCTTCAAAACCTTGAAAATAAAGCGCGTAAACAGGGTGTTGTGGTTGGTGTTGGATACTTACAAGAGGCCTCATTTGAGACTCTAAAAACGTGGCTCGAAACGCTTCATGAGCGGGGAATTGATCTCATTCCTCTTTCAAAAATTCCTCAAGGAGGAGCTCCATGAGTCTTATTGATCCTTCTTATCGTTTTGGTGTTGGAATTATTCTTTTAAACAAAGAAAAAGAAGTTTTTGTTGCCCATCGGTATAAAAATGGCCCTGGGACCGAAACACTCCAGGCCCCCATTTTAGAAGAAGACCAAAAAAGAATCAA
>CANMHY010000164.1 GCA_947497675.1 Alphaproteobacteria bacterium | reverse complement strand
CACAAAACGCTTTTGAATCGATTTGGAGCTTCTGCCTATAAAGCATGGTTTTCTATGGCATCTATAAACTTTAAGAAAAAAGAAGATTCCGTAGTTCTTATAATGCCCTCTCGATTTACAGCGCAGCATGTGGATACTCACTTTGGTTTAGACTTGCGTAAAATCTGGGCCAATCTTGAAGTGAAGTGGGGATAAAAATGAAAGCAGAAATGTCTTATGTAAAACTGGTTTTCCAATCACCTTATGTACAAGGATTAAAAATTATGAAAAATATAATCAATGTCCGTCCACAAACTTACTTTGTATTGAATGATAAAACTTACTATGGAAGAGAAAACAATTCAAAATCCTATGATTTGCTTTTTTCTATAGTTTTATGTTTTTCTTTAAGTTTTTTTCTCGCGGCCTGTTTTTGCTGAAGCAGCACTTGCGCATAATCTTTATGAGCTTGGCAAATTTCTTCAGCTTCTTTGCCTTGAAGATCAATCCGATGAGTTAGGGAGAGAGTCGCTTTGAGATAAGCATAACGGCCCGTATAATAATTTAAGGCATTGCGGATGAGAGTTTTTGATGGTTGGTTGTCATGTTCAACCTCAACTTTTGCCAAGATTGCGTATATATCGTGTTGGATGTTTCGTTTAAGCGGTTTTGGTTGCTCCCAACTAAAACTATCGGGAAAGGTTTTGCAGAGCCAAGTTGTTGCTTTTCTTATTGATTTTAAGCGTTGCCGATGAGCTTTTATGTTGTGGAGATTATTCTTGTTTTCCTGAGATTGTGGTTTTGAAGCCTCAGGATTTTTTTGAGAGATTAAGTCTTTATCTTGGATGGTGGACATTAATTTTACCATTTGTTGATCATGTCTCAGAGAACATGAAGAGTTATCTACACTCTTAGCCTCATTTATTGAAGATGCCTCTCCTCTCTAGCATCTGTCAAATACAAAACGAGATAAGTCTTGATTTTCAAACCATGATCTCAACTTGAGGGAAGAGGGGGCCTAACTTCTTATAATTAAAGACCACAAGCATTGTTGAATGAAGTCCTTGCTTGAACACTTCAACTGAACTGATTTTGATCTGGAATTTTCTTTTTTCCTTATAAAACAAGCTTTAGTTTTGTGCTATCAGAAAAACAATTCCCTTTTCTCATCGAATTTGGAACTCGATAGATATACAAATAGCACAAAGGATCGAGTTTACAATAGCAATAGGTTGAAATTGGTAGGCACATCGTGAAAGCTATTTCTGTGTGGTTGCTGTTATTTTTTACAGATTGTAATAGCTCACTCTATCTATATCTATGCCAACACTTCCTTCCCTTTAAAACTCTTTACCTTATGTTGCTTTTCTCAATTTAGAAAGTGACACCCGTTTAAAACCTTTTTATTTAGCGATAGACAAGAGAAAAATCAGGGAGTCTTCCGATTTTTTCTCTTGTGTTTGTTCTTAATGATTTTCGCCCTAAAAATTGCTCAAGCTTCTGACGTCTTAAGATTTAAAAGGATTTTTAAAATACTTATCCAGCAGGAGAAACTAAACGTCTTGCTGGTTATCTACTATTGTTGGCAACATGGGAACCATCCGGTACTCCTCCGGAGACCTCGATTTTTTTAAGTCTTGACTCTTATATCCGCTTCCCTCTATGACATAGGGAATTATAAAGATTTTTCCTTTATGGAGAGGCACGCTGAGTATTACATCTGCGCTTAATCGCTCACAAAAAGAAACCGTTGGGTTACTGCAAATTGGCACGTTTTTAGAATATTTTGACTTAATGCTCTATGTGCATATGGCTGTTGTGTTGAATGATCTCTTTTTTCCCAAAACAGATCCTCATACAGCGGCTCTTCTTTCAGCTTTTGCGTTTTGCTCAACCTATGTTTTGCGTCCTATTGGGGCTTTAATCTTTGGTTATATTGGCGACACAGTTGGCCGAAAACCCACTGTCATCTTAACCACCATGATGATGAGTATTTCATGCATCGTTATGGCAAACTTACCAACGTATGCTGAAATTGGCATTACAGCGGCTTGGCTTGTCACGGGGTGCCGTATTACCCAAGGACTCTCCTCCATGGGGGAGATTATGGGGGCTGAAATCTATGTCACCGAAATCACCAAACCGCCTGTTCAATATCCTGCTGTCGCTTTTATTGGGATTGCTGCTTACGCTGGTACTGTTGTTGCTCTGGCAATCGCATCGCTTGTGACACACTTTACCTTTAATTGGCGACTTGCCTTTTGGGTCGGAGCGGGTATTGCTGTTGTTGGATCGATTGCTCGAACACGCTTACGCGAAACTCCGGAATTTCTTGAGAAAAAGCATCAGAAAAAAAATGATAAAATCCTTGATCTCATTACTCGCGAAAAAATAGGTCGGAAAACATTTTGGGCTTACTTTATTGTTTACTGTGGCTGGCCCTTATCCTTCTATTTAGCCTACATGTATTTTAATCCCATACTCAAAGATAGCTTCCACTACTCGTCTGGAGAAATTATTCTTCACAATTTTATTATGTCGATTATCTCTCTGATCAGCATTGTTTTCTTAGCATTTTTAAGTTACAAAGTTCATCCCTTAAAGATTATAAAAGCAAGAGGACAAGCCTTCTTTCTGTTAATCTTTGCGATTCCCTTTGTTCTCATGTATGCAACTCATGTTTCTCACATTTTTCTGTTACAAGTGGCGATTCTCACATTTACGTTGTCGCCAATTCCTGCTGTTTCTGTCTTTATAAAATACATCCCGATCTTAAGACGATTTACAGCTGCAAGTTTTGTTTACGCTCTGTCTCGTGCACTTATGTACATAATCACCTCGTTTAGCTTAGTGTATTTGACAGATATCTTTGGCTATCTTGGTCTTTGGTTGATTATGTTTCCGGTAACGATTGGCTTTTTATGGGGTATTCATCATTTCGAAAAGCTTGAAGGGGCTCTTCTTAACTCTTAAAGAGCAAAGAGAACAAAACTTGATAGCAGTTTTGAGGTGTTTTGAATGATAAATGTTCTGTGATCTACTCCCTAGTAGTATCATGGGGCTTGTATCTTGCCCCGTGAAGTTTCTCGTAGAAAACTTTCCTATAGAACTCACTAAAGTTTAAGTGGCGGTATCCTTGGCTTAAAGATTAAGGCAAAGGGGAGGTGCCAGTTCCCTTTAAGAGCCACTCTTCCGTACAAACAATGGATTCGTTTTGAAAGGCTTTTAAAAGTCTTTGGCTGTGTTCTGGTTTTACATCAATCATAGA
>CANMHY010000163.1 GCA_947497675.1 Alphaproteobacteria bacterium | reverse complement strand
AGGATAGTACGAAAACATGATTTTCTCGAATCTGAAGTGGTTTATAGTCTAAAATTAAAAAAATTGAGACAGAGGGAATAACCGTCAATGGAGGTTGGTTTTCATTAGCATTGAGAGAAAAAGTATCGTATCTTTGCATAGTTTATGTCGTCTATTTGTTATGGAATACAATAAAATGCTCAAGAAAAATTGCTTAGAAAGTCGAATTTTAAAAAAAATTTCTTGTAAAAAAAGAGAGGTTTTTATACGCGCAGATTTTGAAGATATTTCTTCAGATTATGATCAAATTGGAAGAGCTTTAAAAAAGCTTGTACAAAAAGGTATCCTTATACGTGTAGGATACGGCCTGTATACAAAAGCGATGAAATCTTCTATTTCAGATAAAGTAATTCCACGTATTGGTATGAATGAACTTGGTAAACAATGTCTTAAAAGATTATTTGTTTCTGTTTCCTCAACTGTAGCAGAAGAAGAGTATAATAAAGGTCTCTCAACTCAATTTCCCACTGGAAGAGTCATTGGAATTAAGGGTAGGTTTTCTCGAAAAATTACAATAAATGGCATCTCTCTTGTCTTTGAAAAAGCTCAAGCTTTAAAGAGAAATCTTGATGCTAAAAAATATAAGATTCAACCCTATTGAAAGAAACTATGGCCCAAATGAACATTGATTTAAATGCTGACTTTACCCGTGCCCTTGATCTTATGGAGAACACGTCTCAAAATATCTTTATCACCGGACGTGCGGGTGTTGGGAAATCCACCCTCCTTACTTATTTTAGAGAGCAGACAAAAAAGAAAATTGCTGTCTTAGCACCGACTGGCGTGGCTGCGATTAACGTGCAAGGACAAACAATACATTCCTTTTTTAAATTTAAACCCAGTATCACCCTTCAGTCTGTTAAAAAAACCTATGAAGATGATAAGAAGAACATTTACAAAAAACTAGATGCCATTGTCATTGACGAGATTTCGATGGTGAGGGCAGATTTATTGGATTGTGTGGATCGATTCTTAAGGTTGAATGGAAAAGACTCTCAAAGGCCCTTTGGGGGCATACAGATGATCTTTATAGGAGATCTTTATCAACTTCCCCCTGTTGTAACGTCTCAGGAAAAAGAAGTATTTTCTGTTCACTACAAGAGCCCCTATTTTTTTAGTGCTCATTTTTTTAATGAATTTGAAATGGAATTCATCGAGCTTGAAAAAATTTATCGCCAACAAGATGAGACGTTTATTAACCTCTTAAACTCGATACGCAATAAAACCACAACGGAGGAGGACATTTCTCTTTTAAATGCGCGTGTTCAATTAGAGGAGACAGAAGATGACTATGGTGTCTACCTCACCCCAAAGAACGTGGATGTGGAGACGCTTAATGAAAAGAAATTAAATCAATTAAAAGAGAAAAAACATGTCTTTGAGGCGCGCATAGAGGGAACTTTTGGAAAAGAGTCCTATCCGACCCGTGAGGTCTTAAACCTTAAGGTAGGCGCTCAAGTGATGATGGTCAACAATGACCCTAAGGGCCGTTGGGTCAATGGAACGATGGGGAAAGTTATTTATATTGAAAAACAAGAGGATGTGATTGGAATCGGGGTCACGTTGGAAGATGGTCAAAAAGTAGAAGTATTTCCGAATAAGTGGGAAGTGCATCGATTTTTTCTTGAAGCAGATAATATTCAATCTGAGTCTGTTGGGGCATTTACGCAATATCCTTTGACCTTAGCTTGGGCTCTCACCATTCATAAAAGCCAAGGAAAAACATTTAAGAAGGTGACCCTTGATATTGGCAGTGGATCTTTTATGCCAGGTCAAGTCTATGTGGCTTTGAGCCGATGTACGACTTTAGAAGGGCTTACGCTCAAGAAGCCTATTTTGAAAAAGCATATTTGGCTTGATTATGAAGTGGTAAAATTTGTCACAAATTTTCAATATCAAAAATCAGAAAGTAACTGTTCCCTTGATCAAAAAAAAGAAATTATAGAAGCATTTTTAGAGAAAAATGAAGCGTTCGAGATGATCTATCTAAAGGCGAATAATGAAAAATCTCAAAGACGAATCACACCTGCGGTTTTGGGAATGATGAGCTATAAGGGCGCTTCGTATTTGGGAATGAAGGGATTTTGTCATCAAAGTCAGGAAGAGAAAGTCTTTCGTGTGGATCGGATTTTAGAGATTATTGAGAAAGAAGATGATTCTGCAGTGGTTTAAGCTGATTTTGACGGGAAAGAACTGACAGTGAAAACCTTGCTTTCCTAGTATTTCAAGTCAATAGAGTCCTCAGCTCTTTTGATAAGAAAAAACTCTTTTTAATTCTCTGATTTCTTAAGAAAGCGCCTATATTCTCGATCACTGAAAGGAATGGAGCCTAAATAGACGATGCCTGCTATAATAAGTGTGAGCCACGGATTTGTTATAAATCCTGCAACTAAGAGTCCGATTCCGACAAAGGACGGCAAGATGAAGCGTGGATGGAGATGGAGGCTTTTAAAGGCATATGTGTGGATGCGGCTAATCATCAAAAGACCTGACGTAATGAGAACAATGAGATAACAAATCGGGGGAAATTGAAAGGAAAAATCCGTCTCAAATTCAATGAGAAGAAGAATGAGAGCAAGACCAGCGCCTGCAGGTACGGGGACACCAAGAAAAAATTTTGAGGTCCAAGCTGGAGAAAAAGGTTTTTTCATATCTTCTTCAATATTCAACGTATTAAAGCGAGCAAGACGCAAAGCGCAGGCCACTGTATAAAAAAGAGATCCGATCCATCCCCATTTTCCAAGTTGAT
Organism: Alphaproteobacteria bacterium; assembly: GCA_947497675.1. GTDB lineage: Bacteria > Pseudomonadota > Alphaproteobacteria > 16-39-46 > 16-39-46 > 16-39-46. The sequence continues at coordinate 472 of CANMHY010000163.1, read as the reverse complement.
TGAGGGAGTAGAGATAGATAACAATCGAAGGGGCGACGCCAAAGCTTACAAAATCAGAGAGAGAATCAAGCTCTGCACCAAATCGACTCGCACCTCCAATAAGACGTGCGATTCGACCATCCAGTCCATCAAAGAGAGCTGCGATAAAGATAGAAATTGCAGCAAATTCCCAGTTCTCGACAAGGGCAAACTGAACAGCACTAAATCCTGAACAGAGAGCAATTAAGGTTAAGAAATTTGGGATAAGAACATTAACAGAAACTTTTCCAAGGGGGGGGGACTTAAATTTTTTAAATGAGATTTTTTTAGGATCTGACGCCATCGTTAAATATCCTTATTTTAAAAGACCTTCGCGTGGAAGATCCTCTGAGGTGAGATCAGCAAGGGGAGTTTCTCCTCCTAAAACATATTGTCCAACACAGACGAGAGGGGCAACATTTAAAGGAAGATAGACATCCATACGGCTTCCAAA
>CANMHY010000162.1 GCA_947497675.1 Alphaproteobacteria bacterium | reverse complement strand
TGCTTTGGCTTGCGGGTATCTAAAAATCGTCCTGAAAAAAGATCTAAGCCAAAAGGAAAGGAGTATTTGCTATACCCAAAAGACCATTTGGAGACAAAAAGGAAATCCCCCACGAGTAGATTGGGAATCATGGATCCAGAAGGAATGTTAAAAGGCTCAAAGAGAAAGCTTCTCAGGACAAGAGCTACAAATAAGGCCAAAAAAAGAGTTTTTACGGTACTCCAAAATTCAGATTTAGGAGGAGAAGAGGGTTGGGTAGAGTTTGGGATCATTTTATATTCCTTTCATCATTGATATGATATAACCACAAAAGCGTGCGCAAGAAAACCCTCATCGCACAAACTTAAATCTAAGCGAGGTTCTGCCTCTTTCGGAAGCCCTTTAAGAAGATCCTTTAAATGAGTCAATGCTTTTCCTTTAAGTGTTAAAAAAGGCTTTCCTTGCGCGTTATTGAGGACCTCAATGTCGATCCAACGGATGCCATTTTGAAACCCGAGTCCAAGGGCTTTGGCACAAGCTTCCTTTGCGGCAAAACGTTTGGCATAGCTCGAAGCCGTATAATGTTGGGCTTCACAATAGCTTTGTTCTTGAGGCGTAAAGACACGATCTTTAAAACGTTGGTTAAACTTTTTTAAAAGAGCGTCGATGCGTATTGAGTCCACAAGGTCACTTCCAATCCCTAAAATCATTTTAGAGCTCCTCGATGATTTCGGTAAGATTTAATGAGAAGATACGTGATGAAAAAAACAAAGAGTCCAACACATATTCCAAGGGGTAGAGACCCCAAAAGCGTTGGGAGAAAGAAAGAATCTGGATGGGCATAGATTTCTTTAAAATCAAAGAGAGGGGCGTCAAGAAGAGAGGCAGGAAGAAGCACATTTGGAAAAAATTTTTGAAAAAAGTGAATCCCTACGAGTCCTGTTTTGTAGCTTAAAAATAACATAAAAGGAAGTGTCCACGGTGTTCCAATCAGAGTTCCCAAGAGAGCGGCGACTTTATTCGCTCTTAAAATCCAACTGAATGCAATGGAGAGAATGATTTGAGCACCTAATAAGGGCGTAAATGATAGAGCCGCTCCGATTGCAAGCCCACCAGCAATGGCAGAAGGAGAGGCATGAAGACGTAAAAGTCTTAAATAAAGATACCGAAAAAGCCGTTTAAAACTCATTTGAGGCCATAAAAAACCTATGAGAATTTGGTGTAAGGGCTTTTTTTTGACGCTTTTAAAAAGAGACATTATTTTCTTTCGAAAGAGAGGGAAAGGTCGTTTATTTATTTAATTTTTAAACATTGCCTTTTTCTTGTAGTTTTTCAAGAAGTGAATTATAATGAGGCATAAAAATTTTTTTAATGAAGTGAGGTTTATAAAATGTCATCTGATTTTAATCGAAACGTAAGTGGGCGTGCTGCTTCCTCTGAAATGACTTATGATATGGGGCTCCGGGCTTATATGCTCAAAGTTTATAACTTTATGGCATTAGGCTTGGGTTTGACGGGGCTTGTCTCTTTTATTATTTCTCAAACACCTTCCTTGGTTGAGGCCCTCTATTCAAACTCTATGCTGGCGCTTGTCTTCTTGTTTTTGCCTTTTGGGTTGGTTTTGTATCTGCAATTTAAAATTAAAGATATGTCTTTTCAGAAGGCTCAGGCGATGTTTTGGCTTTATGCAGCTCTCATGGGGCTTGCGTTAACCCCGATATTTCTGGTTTATACCGGGACAAGCATTGCACGTGTCTTTTTCATCACAGCGGGGACTTTTGGATCCATGAGCCTTTATGGATATACGACGCAACGTGATCTTTCTGCTTGGGGATCTTTCTTATTTATGGGCCTCATTGGAATAATCATTGGTGGACTCGTTAATATTTTCCTTCAAAGCTCTGCGTTTCAGTTCGCGCTCTCGATCATTGGGGTTCTTATCTTCACAGGCCTAACGGCTTATGACACGCAGACCATCAAGGAAATCTACGCAAGTTCAGACTCTCAAGAAATTGCGGGTAAGAAGGCCATCATGGGTGCTTTGACCTTGTATCTTGACTTCATAAACTTGTTTTTGATGCTTCTGAGATTGTTTGGGGATCGGAGATAAGAATTCTTTAAAATATAATTTGCTTTCTAAATGCATGCAGTCCTGTAGAGATCTTCTCTACAGGACTTTTTTCTTTTTAAGAGTGGAGAATTTTCTAATGCAAAAATTAACATATTTAATTCTAACGGGTCTCTTCATAAGCAGTTTCGGTGGCGTTGCAGAATGTCAAGCTCCTGAAAGTAAGAGTGTTATCAAAGCAAAAGAGTATATTGCTCAAAAGAAATATAAGGAAGCTTTTGGGATTTTAGAAAATACAACAGAAGCTGCGGCTCTAACTCTTTTAGGAGAATGTTCTCATTTTGGCCATGGCGTTGCCGTTGACTATGAAAAAGCCAAAAATTATTATCTTAAAGCTTTAAAAAGGGGTTCTGCAGAAGCTGCAAACCATCTTGGGAGACTCTATGTAAATGGTGAAGGCGTTACCAAGGACCCTAAAAAAGCAGAAGAGTTCTATGAAAAGGCCTGTGAACTTGGGGATCAATTAGGGTGTCATAATCGTGACGCAATCTCAAAAACGTACTCTGAATGATTTAGAGAGAGGCTTTTGTCCTTAACACTTTTTCAAAAAAAGGGGAGGGCTGTTTTATTTAAAAGCCACCACAACGTCTTTACCACCAAAAGCAATTCCAACTTTAAAAGTAGACGCGACATTCTTATAAGCTTTGATCTTTGCCACATAATTCTTAAGCTCTATTTGCTCTAAGGCTTTTTCGGCCAAGAGATGTAAATTTTCGTCAGATTTTGCAAACTTAAACTCTATAACCAAAGCATTCTGATATCTTGCCGTGGATGTCGGTATGAGCAGAAGATCAGCGCGTCCAGCTCCACTCTCTCTTTCAGCCTCCACACTATAATTGGAGGAGACAGCAGAGACGAGACCCATCACAAAACCGCTGTAAAAAAGTTCTGCATTCTTTGGACCCGTCGCAAAGAAGCTTGCCGACGTTTCAAGGTAATCTTTAAGTTTATGGGTAAATGCGTCTATATTTCCTTTAAGAAGATCGTCTAAAAACGCATTGTATTCATTGACAAAGCAACATCCATTCTGTACTTTCAATTTTTTTCCCCGCTGTTAAAAAGAAATTTCTAAAAAATAAGAAATCTAAAAGATTTTCTTTTCTAAAAAATTCTTTCTTTTTTTCAAATCTCATTTTCAACAGAAAAAGATTCTTTTT
>CANMHY010000161.1 GCA_947497675.1 Alphaproteobacteria bacterium | reverse complement strand
GGAAGAATTTCAAGAGGAGAGGATAGAATACGCGAGGGATCGTCCCATATGCTCACCAAAGATTGGAAAAAATCGAGAGGTGTCTTAGCCTCAAGAACGTCAGAAAGTTTATAAGCTTTTTCAGACAGGTTGGAAGATTGATAACGATTTGGCATCATTCTAAGAATATGATCCCATTGAGAGACTGAAAGACTATTGAGACTTTTTCCCAGAAATCTTTTAAGAGGCGTTGGTATAAATTTTTGATAATTATAGAGCTTTTTTCCAATTTGATAACGATCATATCCCAGAAACAATTCATCTCCTCCGTCTCCTGATAAGGTAACGGTTACTTCCCTACGGGCGAGGTGAGAGACAAGGAATGTTGGAATTTGAGAGGCATCTGCAAAGGGCTCATCATACATATGAGAGAGACTCGGAATAATGTTGAGGGCATCTTGCGCATTTAAGTAGAGCTCATGGTGGTCTGTGTTAAGATGGCGCGCAATTGCTTTTGCGTAAGGCGCTTCATCGTAAGAGGTTTCTTCAAATCCAATGGAAAATGTTTTAACAGGCGTTGAAGAGGTCTCTTGCATTAGAGCTGTTACAAGCGAACTATCAATTCCTCCGGACAGAAAAGCCCCTATGGGAACATCTGAAACCATGCGTCTTTTGACAGAGTCTTTCAAAAGAGACTCTAAAAATTCTTGATGCATTTCTGGTGTCATAGAGGCATGTTCTTTTTTTTGTGTAAAATGGTCAGACAGTTTCCAAAATGGTATTTCTTTTGAGTGACCTTCCGCATCAATCTCGATATAGCACCCAGGATTTACTTTAAACATATTTTCATAGATTGTATGAGGCGCTCTAATATAATTAAATTTTAAATAGAGTCCGAGTCCTTCTGAGCATAAAATGGGTGTCCAAAGAGGGTGCCTTTTAAGACTCTTAAGTTCAGAGCTGAAAAACAAGATATTTTTTTGAATGCCCCAATAGAGGGGTTTGATCCCAATACGGTCTCGCACAAGATAAAGTTTTTGGGTCTCGCGTGACCATAAGGCAAAGGCAAACATTCCATTAAATTTCTGACAAGCTTTTTCGACGCCCCATTGTTCACACGCTTCAAGGATGACCTCTGTGTCTGAGTATCCCCTAAAAGAAATTCCATTTTTGCTGAGTTCTGAACGCAGTTCGGAACTATTAAAAATTTCACCATTGTAGGTAATAATATATTTTTGAGAGGAAGAAATCATGGGTTGAGCGCCATGTTCTGAGAGATCGATAATGGACAGTCTTCTATGACCTAAAAAAAGACCCGCTGAGTCATCCTGCCAGAAACCGGATGCATCTGGACCTCTTGAGGAAAGTTCATCGGACATTGCACAAACAATTTTTACGTTTTCTTCTCTGCTTTTTGCGTGTCTAAAATCCCAGAAGCCTGTAATGCCGCACATTTTAAACCTTTATCTGTCTTTGAATGAAAGTTTGAAGAAACGGAAGGATAAAAAAGAAGTCGTAAGAAACGGAGACCATGAGATTTTTTTGTTTCCCACTCCCGTTATTCTCATTTTGAGAAATTTAAAAATAAGAAGAAAAATTAACCATTTCCTTCTGAGCAGCAAAGCATCTTTGGGTCACTTTTTCAAGATCAAAAGCAAGAAGAGCCTTCCCCAGAACCTTCGTAATTTTTACATCATATAAGCAAGAACAGCGTTTAGAATAGGCATTCCTTTTGATGTGGCTTTAAGATGTGTGGATGTTTTTACTAAAAATCCCTCTTGTTCAAGAATCTTTAAAGAAGGACGTGCGAGAAGTGAATTTAATGCAGTTTCTGAAATTTTCTTTAATGTTTCAAGAGAAATTCCTTCTTTGAGACGAATTCCCATAAGAAGAGCTTCTTCAAAAACGATCTCTTTTTCGAGAAGAAGCTTTGTTTCAAGACCGTGTCCTTCCGTCTGAATTGAGCCGAGCCATTTTTCAGGAAGTTTAAAATTTTGAGTGGCATATTTTTCATGCTTTTCACCGTGTTCTTGCGTAATGCGTCCATGCGCTCCTGGTCCAATCCCAATATAATCCTGATAGCGCCAATAACATAAGTTATGTCGAGATTCTTGACCTTTTTGAGCATGGTTAGAGACCTCGTAAGAAGGCAGAAGATGTTGATCCATGATTTCTTGGGTTTTTTCATAGAGAAGAGAAGATAGATTTTCATTAAGGGCTATAATTTCTCCCCGCTTCAGTCTTTTTTCAAAAACAGTGCCTTCTTCAAAGGTGAGTTGATAAAGAGAGAGATGTGATGGTGAAAACTGAAGGGCATGATTTAATTCTGCTTCCCATTCTTTGAGCGTTTGGTGGGGACGCGCATAAATTAGATCAAAACTCACACGATCAAAAATTGTCTGAGCAGATTCAAGGGCATGATAGGCTTCTTTAACACAATGAGCTCTCCCAAGAAATTTTAAAGCCTCTGCATTAAAAGATTGGATGCCAATGGAAATACGATTGACGCCCGCTTTTTTAAAATCAACAAATTTCTCGGTCTCAAAAGAATTAGGGTTTGTCTCAAGCGTAATTTCAATGTGAGGACTGAATCCAAAAAGAGCTTCTGCTTTCTCAATTAAAGCCTCAACGGTTTGGGGTCGCATTAAGGAGGGGGTTCCACCCCCAAAGAAGATGCTGGTGAGCGGTCTTTTTTGAGTCAGAGAGGCTGTCTGAAGTTCTTGAAGAAGCGCCTGTTCCCAGGTGTCATGGTTCACACTATTTCTGACATGGGAGTTAAAATCACAATAGGGACACTTTGAAACACAAAAAGGCCAGTGAATATAAAGTGCTAAAGGTTCCATACGGGTATCTCTTTTAGCACATGCTTAAATACTTAAGAGATGGGGAAGGAGGACTTTTTTTTGAGCTGCAATAAGCTCTTGAGTTCCTTGACGTGCAAGCGTGAGCATTTCTAAAAATAAGGTTTCTTCAAAAGGATCTTTTTCAGCCGTTCCTTGGATTTCGATAATGCCCCCTTGTCCTGTGAGGACAAAATTAGCATCTGCTTGGGCGGTGCTATCTTCGCTGTAATCAAGATCTAACACAGCTGCGCCTTCATAAATGCCACAAGAAACAGCAGAGACAAAGTCCTTTAGAGGGTGTGTGGTAATAAGTTTTTCATTCAAAAGTTTTTGGAACGCAAGATAAAGAGCAACGTAGGCCCCTGTAATAGACGCTGTTCGTGTTCCACCGTCTGCTTGAAGGACATCGCAATCCAAACGAATCTGTCGTTCCCCAAAAGCAG
>CANMHY010000160.1 GCA_947497675.1 Alphaproteobacteria bacterium | reverse complement strand
TTGGAAGTGAGTTGTTATTCATTCTCGGGGGATGGAATTTTATCCCCAGTGTCTCCACTGTAGGTCAGTTGTCCTCTCATGAACAAATTTCAAATACGACAGCCATAGGGAATGTACTTTATACGCACTATGCTGTCCTTTTTGAAATTGCAGGATTTATTTTGTTAAGTGCAATGGTGGGGGCCATTGTTTTGACTAAGAGGGCTCCCAAAGAGAGATATCGTCAAAAAGTGTCAGATCAGGTTTTAGAAAAAAAGAAAAATCGTATTAAGATATGTCACGTTGATATCCGAAAAGGAGTCTAGGGGCGTGACGTTGACGAAGGCATTGATCGTTGTTTAAAAGAGGGATGACATGAACCAGTTACTAACCATAGGACTTTCACATTATTTATGTGTTGGGGGGCTTCTTTTTATCATTGGAATTATGGGAATCTGTTTAAACCGGACAAATGTGATTTTAATGTTGATGGCCGTTGAAGTAATTTTATTAGCGGTGAGCCTTAATTTTATTGCGTTTTCTGCGTTTTTGTATGATTTAGTGGGGCAGGTTTTTGTTTTTTTTGTTCTGACTGTAGGGGCCGCTGAAACTGCAATTGGTCTTGCTATTTTGGTTGCATTTTTTCGTAATCAAGGCACTGTATCTGTCCAAGATATGGAAAATTTAAAAGGTTGAAGACTTTATGACGGTTTATGCTGTAGTGGCAACTTTTTCTCCGTTGTTAGGGGGGTGTATCGCGGGATTATTCGGGTGTCTTTGGCCGATTATGTCCATGCGTTTATGCCAAATTATAACAACGGGGTCTGTTTTTTTATCAGCATTCTGCGCCTTTTTTTTATTTAAAAAAGTTGGTCTTGATCACGCTGTAATTGTCTATCCTCTTTTTTCTTGGATTGAAATTGGATCATTGCAGGTTGTTTTTTCTCTTTATATAGATACACTCGCTGTCGTTATGATGGGGATTGTTACATTCATCTCCGCTTTGGTGCATCTTTATTCGATCGGATATATGGCGCGTGATCCTGGCATTTCAAGATTTATGACTTATTTAAGTTTATTTACTTTTTTTATGCTGTTTCTCGTTGTGTCCTCTAACTTGGTACAACTTTTTTTAGGGTGGGAAGGCGTTGGGCTTCTGTCTTATCTCTTGATTGGTTTCTGGTATACAAAGCCGGAGGCGAATTTAGCGGCTCAAAAAGCATTTATCATGAACCGTGTGGCGGATTTAGCTTTTATTGGTGCTCTAGGTCTGATTTATGCCATCGTGGGATCTTTTGAAATCCCTGTTATTATAGACAATTTTTCTCTTTTGAAATCGACTGTTTTTTCAGGTTTTGGAGGGAGCGTCTCAGTTCTTGAAGTTCTTTGTTTTTTGCTGGTTATTGCAGCCATGGGGAAATCAGCTCAAATTGGGTTTCATACATGGCTTGCTGATGCCATGGAAGGTCCAACGCCCGTTTCTGCCCTTATTCATGCTGCAACGATGGTGACAGCCGGTGTTTTTTTAATCCTCAGATGTTCAGCTCTTTTTGAAGGAGCTCCCTTTGCACGTTCCGCATTGATTTTGATTGGGGCCCTGACGGCTTTTTTTGGAAGTATGGTTGCGATGACACAAAATGATATTAAACGTGTTATTGCCTACTCCACGTGCTCCCAGGTGGGGTATATGTTTTTTTCTGCAGGACTGTTGGGTTATGCTGCGTCAATGTTTCATTTATGTACGCATGCTTTTTTTAAAGCGCTTCTGTTTTTAGGGGCTGGGTCCGTGATTCATGCATTTTCGAATGAACAAAATCTCTGGAAAATGGGAGGTGCTGCAAAGCTTATTCCTGTTACATATGCGTTGATGTGGGTGGGGTCCTTGGCTCTTATGGGAATTCCTTTCTTTTCCGGATATTACTCTAAAGAGACAATTCTAGAAATTGCCTGGGGGTCTTCTGGCCTGATGGGAAGTTTGGCTTTTTGGATGGGACTTCTTTCAGTTTTATTCACAGCTTTTTATTCCGGAAGACTTTTATTTCTTGTTTTTCATGGGAAAGCACGCGCTGATGAGCGGGTTATGGCGCATCTCCATGAGTCTCCGCCTATTATGATTGTTCCTCTTTTGATTTTAAGTGTCGGCGCTATTTTGGGGGGGTATGTTGGGTATGGGCTTTTTATTGAGAATAAACATCTTTTTTGGGGAAACTCCTTTAATACTCATTTTGAAGAGGTTATTTTAGCTTCTTTGCACTTTCTAAATGAAAAAAATGCTTTTATCGTTCATGTGTTTCCGCAAATTATGGCAATGATAGGTCTCTTTTTAGCTTTTGTTTTTTATATTTGGAAAACAACGCTTCCAAGAAAGCTCAAAAAGCAATTTTCTGAGCTTTATCTCTTCATTTATAATAAATGGTTCTTTGATGAGCTTTATGAAATTCTTTTTGTGAAACCAATCTGGTCATGTGGAAATTTTTTCTGGAAACAGGGAGACAGGCAGAGTATTGATGGAGGTCTTAATGGAGTTGCAAAAGCCATTTATTGGTTTTCTGCGCGTGTCAAAAGGCTCCAAACAGGATTTATTCCACACTATACGTTTGTTATGGTGGTTGGTTTGATGACGGCCTCGACCTGGGGGCTCTTACAGTTTTCTAATATTTCGTTTAAAGATGTTTTTGAAAGTTCAAAAGCCTATTTTCAAGGAAGGTGTGTTTTGGACAAACAGGATGCAGTCAGGCCCTGTTTCCAAAAGGAAGACATAGATGATAAAAATAGATGATAGAATGAGTTTTTAATGGATATTTTTGACGGGTTTCCCCTTCTTTCTCTTCTCATTTTTTTGCCTTTTTTTGGGGCTATTTTTGTTTTTTTAATTCCTCAAACGCTCGGAAAAACAGAGAAAAATATAAAAAATACAGCTCTTTTTATTGCGGGGTGTACTTTTATGTTTTCGCTTCTTATTTGGGGACAATTTGACCCATCTTTAGCTTCTTATCAATTTGTTGAAAATAAAGAGTGGATTCCTGGATTGAACATACGCTATTTTTTAGGAATTGACGGAATTTCATTATTTTTTGTGCTTTTAACAACATCCTTGATACCACTTTGTATTTTAGGAAGCTGGGAAAGTATTAAACATCAACAAAAAGAATTTTTAATTTTTTTACTTGTCTTAGAAACATTTATTTTAGGGGCATTTTGTGTTTTAGATCTTCTTCTTTTTTATGTTTTTTTTGAAGGAACTCTTATTCCAATGTTTTTGATAATAGGCATTTGGGGGGGTGAAAGAC
>CANMHY010000159.1 GCA_947497675.1 Alphaproteobacteria bacterium | reverse complement strand
TCTTCCTCTTCAAATAGATATTTTGCTCCCTCAATATATCAAAAAAGATAAGAAATATCCAATGTTTTCAACGAAAAATAGGTATTTTTAAAAAAAATGGAGGCGTAAATTTATAGGATTATAACTTTTTTAGACCTTATTTCTTCAGTTATGCAAAGCTCTCCATACCCACAAGTACTACATCTAGTAGGACGTGGAGTCAACTGCATACCCCTGTATTTAAATTATCATCTTCTGCTTTGACATCTCCTCCGCCTGCGAAAAGAAAGGGAAAAAGAATCAGGAGCCTTTGATATTTTATCATTTTTTATGTCCTTTTGTTTTTTATTTTTTATCAATTTTTTATTTTACCCCATTTCAATCGTTTCTCCAAACATTCTAAGAAAATAATAAAAAAATAAAAAAAACCACTTGAAAATTATTTTCTCTATGTTAAAAAGAATTAATTTTATAAAAAATCTATATTTTTTATTGTATTACATATTTTAAGTTCTTGTTTTTTAAAAGATTTTATTTACAAATGATTATTTTTCAAATACTTATACTATTTTTATCTTTCTTTTTTACACCTTATTCTTTTTCGATGCGTCTAGAAGATGGAATCGTCATCCCCACGCAGGTACATATCTCAGAGGATTTCTCCATTTCTGAGAAAAACATCTCTTATCGATACATATCCTCGTACGATGATCTTTCCGATTTTTGTTCCTCATTGAGCAGAGCTAATTTTATTGCCATTGATACAGAATTTAAGCAAAGAGGATCACCCCCAGAACTTTGTCTTATTCAAGTCTCAAGTCCCGATCATCTCGGGCTTATTGATCCCCGCGTAAACATCAACCTCACGCCTTTCTATGCCTTACTTAAAAATCCAGAAATCATCAAAGTTTTTCATGCAGGGCGTACAGACATTGAAATTTTTTTAGATAAAACAGGTGTTCTTCCAGAACCTTTTTTTGACACCCAAATTGCAGCTCAATTTTGTGGATATGGTGACTGCGTCGGATACAAAAACCTTGTCCAGTCTTTATGTTATATTTTCCTCGATAAATCAGAACAACTCTCTGATTGGACAAAACGCCCTCTCACGCAATCTCAGCTAAAATATGCAACCTATGATGTCCTTTACTTAAGAGAAATATATCCCAAAATTCTCCTTCACTTGCAAGAGAAAGGACGTCTTAAATGGGCTCTTGACGAAATGAAAGAACGGTATTCTCTTTCCTCTTTTATAAAATATCAGCAGCCTTTTAAAAGATCTAAAAGCCTTTCTTTCTCTCAAAAAGAGGAAGATCTCCTCTCTTCAAAGGAAGAGGAAAAAGAATTTTTAAAAAATTTAAAAGGGCTTTTAGCCGTGCAAGCAAAAGAGCATGAATTATCAGCCCCTCTTATTGTTACCAGTCATGATCTTAAAGCGTTTGTAAGGGGCGAAACATCTCTTAAAATGTTAGAAAGCTGGCGCCTTTTGATTTTTGGAGACTTAGCTTTAAAAGAAAAAGCTCTCTATCTCAAAAATATGCTCCCCTCCTTGCTGTAATTATTTTGTTATCGAGACAAAATCGCTTTAACATTCTAAAAGATCACGGCTTTTTTCTCAAAATTTTGAACGATACATTTCATCTACCCAACAATCGAGGGGTATGGTACGGTCTTTTTTCAAAGAGTCCTCTCCTCTATCTTCTCTCCTTTTTTGACCTCAAAGCGTCCACAATGCGTTGTTTATCATGAGCACACCCCTATCTTTTGACGTTACCATTATTGGAGGAGGCGCCATAGGGGCTCTTTTTGCACTCAGTCTAGTCCATGACTGCTCTCTTAAAAAAACACCTCCCTATAAGATCGCCCTTATTGACCAAACACCTCTTGAGACTCTTTTAAATCCAGAGACAGATGGTCGAACATTTGCGCTTACAACATCTGCTTATGATCTTCTTCAAAAATTAGATATTTGGAAAAATCTCGCGTCTCATGCTTCTCCTATTTTAAATATCCTCGTGACGGAAGGAAATCGTCAAGATGGCCTTCATTATGATCACGAAAGTGTCCAAAGACCGTTTGGATACATTGTTGAGAGCTCTCTTCTCAGAAAAGAGATTTTTTTAAAACTTCAAAACACCAAAAATGTTACGTTTTTAACACCCTTCAAATTAGCTTCTTTAAAGAAAGAAACGTCTCACGTAACTCTTTTTTTGGAAAATGGTGTCACGATCACGACCCGATTGCTGGTGGGTGCAGATGGTAAGAATTCAAAAGTGAGAGACCTTTTGGGATTCGACGTTTTTCATTTTCCCTATCCTCAACACGCCCTCGTCTGTCATTTTTCCCATACTTATCCCCACCGAGGATGGTCCATTGAAGCCTTTTATCCAGAAGGTCCCTTTGCCGTTCTTCCTTTAAAAGGGACTCAAGACGCTCCCCATCAAAGTGGACTTGTTTGGACATCTTCTCCTGAAGAAATTAAACATCTTAGCACCCTTGATCCGAAAGATTTCGATGCAGCCCTTTCCCTCAAGCTTGACCCCCATCGTTACGGCACACCGCATCTTGTCTCCAGACGATGGACCTATCCTCTTTCAGCCCATGTGACGCCAACATTCATAACAGAACGGGCTGTTCTCTTGGGAGATTCCGCCCACGGTATCCATCCTGTTGCAGGCCAAGGACTTAACCTGGGTATTCGGGATGTGGAAAGCTTAAGCTCAGAAGTATCAAAGGCTCTTTCTTTAGGGCTAGATCCTGGATCTTTAGTGTTCCTTGAAAACTATCAGAAGTCCAGGCGTATGGACATTTTAAGCCTTTTAGGCATCACCCATGGCCTCATTCGTCTCTTTTCAAACTCTTCAAGAATCTTAAGATTTCTAAGAGAAAATGGTCTTCTCATGATCAATTCTCTTCCCTCTCTTAAAAGATTTTTTGTGTCAGAAGCCATGGGAAAATCTTCGCGATGAGTGAAAAAACACCACCCCCTCAAAAGACCTCTCAGGACCATATGTCTCAATTGATCCTCGATATACTGCCGGTGCCCAATTATGCGCCTGACCGATTTGTTGAAAGCCCCCTCAACCAGGAGGCCCTTTCAGCAATTAAGGCTTGGCCAAACTGGCCCTTTCCCATTTTATCTTTGTACGGCCCCAAAAGGTCTGGAAAAACATATCTCGCCCATCTTTGGCAACTAAGGTCACAGGCTTGCTTTATAAATATTGAAGAGGGACAGGCTCTCCTCTCTTCCGACTTAAGAGAAACGCCTTCTTCTCATTTTATTCTTGAAAATCT
>CANMHY010000158.1 GCA_947497675.1 Alphaproteobacteria bacterium | reverse complement strand
GGACGCTCTGTAAAATTTAATACAACGGAATATTTTCATGTGACGCATGGTTATGCATTTGGAATCCATAAATCTGAGGGATCGACATTTGACCGTACTTTTATAGCATTCTATCCACTTTTAGATTCTTCAACATTGCTTGTAGGGATGACCCGTCACCGCCATGATGTGCAAGCTTTTATAAATCGTGAAGAAATTATAGATTTTAAAGCTCTCGTGGAAAAATTAGGTCGGGGTGTGTCTAAAGAAACGCTTCATGATTATCAAGTACCAGAGGCCAAAAAAGCTTACTTGGAGCGAATTCAACAATATTGTGATCTTATGGTACAAAGTGGTAACTTGCGTGAGAAAATAGAGGAAAGCCTTAACCCAAATACATCTTTTTACAAGCATCAAGACTATAAAAATTACCAAGCTTATCTGAATCAGAAAAAAGAGATTGCATCTGAGATCCTTTCAAACTGGGATCAGCACCTTCCTTATACACGGCTTGCGGGTCTGAGACGAGATGTTTTAGAAGTAGAGGTAGGTCTGAGACAACGTACCCTTTCCGATCTTGAGCATCGGGCTAGCATTCAAGCGCAAGGATATATGGACCTTGTCCGAGAAACACGTGAACTTTGGAAAATTATCACGAAGACCCACCCCCCAATTTTTGCAAAACATCATGATTTATACGAGGATTATCAGAAGTTGCGAATAGAGAGAGACTCTCTAGCGGCTGTTTTTGCAGAAAACCCAAAACTCTATCGCCCATTTTTACGCGTGACACAAAATGAAGATGGTCAATTTAAAGACTACTGGAATAACCCAGTAGAAGATAAAGACCGTTTTATGAGCTTGTCCATTAAGCAGCATGCTGCAACTCACTTTAACTCTCAATATCAAAAAGACTTTGAGGGACGGTTTTCTCTGGGTGACAGAGAACTCTATCAGACCGTAAAATCTTATAAAGAAGCAAGTTCTGAAGCTGCAGCTTTTTATCACCTCTGTAGAGACAAAACAAAAACATTTTTCCTCTCTCAAGAAGTGTTAAAACATCGTTTTCAAGAAACATGTGCAACACGTGATGCTTTAGCCTTGGAAATAATAAGACTCTTTGACACCCATCAACCATTTTTTGAAAAACTGAAGATTCAAGAAAGCAAACTTCTGACGCATGCAACGTCAGGCGACATTCGTGAAAAAGTGCGAGCGTACACATCTGAAAAAGATGTCATGACGAGAGCCTCACAAGCCTGCGAACTTCAGAATCTCATTGAATCTCAAAAAGACTCTAAAATTTATATGCTTCTTAAACAAGAAGGGCTCGACTTTCAACGCGTACGTTTTGATATCGTGTATGCAGAAAAGTTAAATACAGGACATCTCTCTCACGGGGACTTCCCAGATTATATGTTCAACCATATTCAAGCTTACCAAAAAACATCTCAGGCGATAGGTCGGGCATGGATGTCAGATATTCGCTCTCAAAAGCCTCAGGTGTGGGAAGAATCTTTGAACATGAGACGTGAAGCAGCTCAACGTTTGGTGAATTATGAGCCTGCGTTAAAAGTTTTCAAAGCCATGAATCCTAAGGGGATGGAAAATCTAGAAGCTCATGCCCGCAACATAAGCTCTATAGTGCAACATCAGGACTTTAAACCTTTTTTTAAAGTTGAGCATGTACTTGAAGCTTCTCGTGGGCGAATAAGAGAGATTGCTGAGGATCTATTAGGGGCGCATAATTATCAGCTCAGCACAAAATCAACCCTGCGCTTTGGCTCTACGGGCAAAATTAGCGTTCATATCAGAGGAGAGAAAGAAGGGCTGTGGTATGATTTCTCCGAAGGTATGGGCGGTAATATTTTCCAATTAGTGCAGCAACAAAAGGGATTAAGCTTCCGAGAAGCCGTTGATTATTGTGCATGGTTTCTGGGTGTCTGTGCCCAAGAAGTTACGAAAAAAACTATTCCCATTCAACTTCACGCTCAAGAGAATGAATACGACAAAGCTAAACGCTTGTCTTCGGTAGCTGAGATTTATCAAAAATCTCAGCCCATTCTTGGCACTATTGCTGAAAACTACCTCCGACAAGCGCGTGGCATCCAATGTGAGCTTTCTCAAGACCTCAGGTATCTGCCCAAAGACACGACTTTTACCTACAATTCTGAACTCAAAACAGCAGTTTATGACTGCTTTATAGCTTTCGGGCGAAATGCCTCGGGAGAATTATCCTCTGTACAATTGACCAAACTCAACAATGATGGAACACGTGCATCCAATAAAGACGGTGAAAAACTTAACAAAATTCAATATGGCATTGCAAAAGGATCATTTGTTACACTCCAAAGTGATCCCCAAATCAACCAAGTCTTTATTGCTGAAGGTGTTGAGACATCTCTTTCCATTAAAGAAGCTGGGGTTAAGGGTACAATTGTTGCCTCTTTAGGAATTCATAACATCAAAAACTACGAGGGTCCTGAGCACAAGGTTATCATTTGTGCCGATAACGATGGATTACACGCTCGTACCCATGAGGTAATACGCCATACACAACAACATTTAGACATGCAGGGAAAATCTACAATCAGCATTCGCCCTGATAAAGAAGGCCAAGATTTTAATGACGTTTTAAAAGAAAAAGGTCCCGAGGCCGTGCAAAAATATACCACCAATTCTGCCCTACGAACTGCTGAGCTCCTTAAAGATCAAAGTCTTCAGAGTAGGCAAGAAGATATTATGCGTTTTTCAGCTAAACTTGAAGAAAAACACTATGAATTTAAACAAAGTCCCTTAGAGGAAAATCTTAAACGTGATCTCTTGCCCTACGCAAAAACCCTTCATAAAGATCCAGATTTGTTGAAGGGTCTTCAAATTGTTAATCCTGACATTACCAAACAGATGGAGAGATTATTTCAAGAACAGAAAAGACTCAGAGGTTTTGAAAGATAATATAATGTTCCAATAAACTGAAAATACAAATTCCTATTTTTAAAACTTACTTAGACAGCAGGTCTATTTAAAATTTTGGTGAATTTTGCCTTGCTACAGCCTGGTAGCCAGGATATGCTGTGTTTAAGGGTTTGTTTTTTACGAGGGAGATTTCAAATTTTCGTCAAAATATTTTTTATACTTATTAGGCGTATTTATCCAATCTTTTGCGTCAGCAGGTGGTGAAATTTTTTCACTAATATTAGGCCATTCTAAAGCGTATTTTTTATTTAATTCAAGCCATTCTTGTGCTCTTGGATCCGTATCTGGAAGGATTGCATTGGCTTGGCATTCGTTTATAC
>CANMHY010000157.1 GCA_947497675.1 Alphaproteobacteria bacterium | reverse complement strand
CTCTCATAAGCATCTGGTGTATGTGCATAATCCACATAGACCCGCGCTTTTGTTTTTGTCTCACCAACCTTCTCAAGACGACCCGGAGGCGCTTGAATATGTTCAAGAGCCTCCAAAGCTCTTTCAAGAATCACTGTATCACTTGGGCTTGCATCAAGTGCTCCTAAAACAAGTCCTAAGGCACACAAGGCATTATGCACCTGATAGTCTCCGATCAAAGGAAGCGTTAACGTTTTGACGATACCCCATAAATTAACGGTAATCTCTAAATGATCTAACTTAGGCTCATACTTCAGTAATCGGACATCTTCTCCCTTTATTCCATACGTAAAAAGACGGTGACAGCGTCGCTCTGCAATTTTCGTTAAAATACCAATTTCTTGTATATCAGCATTTAAAACGGCCCAACCCTCTGTTTCTAAAATCTCTTCAAAAAGAAGACATTTTGCCTCAAAGTACTCTCCCATCGTTCGATGATAATCAAGATGATCCTGTGAGAAATTTGTAAAAGCCGCTGCTTTAAAATTTAATCCCTTTAAACGATTTTGATGAAGTCCATGGCTTGACGCTTCAAGAGCAACACTTTCAATTCCGCGTAGATAAAGTTTTTCTAAAATTTTGTGAAGTGTAACCGCATCCGGACTTGTTAATTTTGATCTTTCGGTCACAGGAGTTGTCCCCTCTGGACCCATTATCCAAAGCCCCGTTGTCCCAAGACACGATGAAGAAACGCCAAGTTCAAACATAATTTGATGGGCAAAAAAAGTCGTCGATGTTTTTCCATTTGTCCCTGTCACAGCCATCAATCGCTTGGGTATTTTTGTATAAAAGAGAGCCGCCATTCCACCTGCAAACAGGCTCGGATTTTCATTTGAAATCCAAAGAGGAAGTGATTTTAAAACTCGATTTTGAGAACGAATTTCTTCATATCCTCTTTGACTTATGAGAGCACCAGACGCCCCTTTAAGAGATGCCTCTTCTAAGAATAAAGCACCTGTCGTCTCTTGCCCATCGACCCCGATAAAAAAATCCCCTTTCTCAAGACTGCGCGTGTCAAGGGCAAGACCTGAACACTCAAGTTCCTTAAGGCGATTTATATCTTCAATCGTAAATTCAGCGAGAAGCTTTTGGGGAAAGAAATTAATAGCCTGCATTTCTAAACCCTTCGGTTTTCTGGGACACCGTCTTTTCCTCATTATGGCTGCCGGGCAGGTAGAAAGCTGCCTGAATTTTAGGATCTTGTTCATTGATAGGTGCAACACCAAGAATGGCAGCCATTCGTCCCATAACATTTCCAGCGATAGGGGCAGAAGTCCACCCTCCCGTTGAATACCCATAGGTTTCCTTTGTCGCAATAGGACGATCGATCATTATCATTACTAAAAACTGAGGATCCGTCATTGGAAAAGCGCCTACAAATGTCGACAAATTTTGTTCTCGATTATACCCTTTTCCATTTGCAAGAAGCACTTCTGCTGTACTCGTTTTACCGCCCACCATAAGACCTGGAACGTTTGCTTTTTTAGCCGTTCCATGGGTCAATACAAGTCTTAATAATTTCTGCATCGTATGAGACGTTTCTGCAGAAACAACTCGCACACCACGTTCCATTGTCGGATCAACCTTGGAAAGCGTCGGATCCCTCAAAATACCGCCATTTATTAAAGCAGAGAGAGCTCCGGCAAGCGCAATCGGACTTACACTCACGCCATATCCATAGGAAATGGTAATTAAATTGATATCTCTCCAGTCTTGCGGCACCATTGGCTTTCCGACCTCAGGAACTTCAATTTTGGGCGCTTTCAGAAGACCTAATTTTTCCAAAAACATCTTCTGACGCTTTACACCAATTTCAAGTGCCATTTTTGCACACGCAATATTCGATGAATACTGAACCATCTCAATCACGGAAAGGACACGGTTTTTGGGTTTAAAATCTTTGATTCTAAACCGAGCAACCTTTAAAGGTTGTGAAGCGTCGTACTGACTTTGGAGTGTTGCTGTTTTGTTTTCAAGGGCCATGGCGACCGTTAAAAGCTTAAAGGCAGATCCCATTTCATAAACCCCTAAAGTACTTCTATTAAATAAATTTTCAGGGGGCATTTTTTTTGGGAAGTTAGGATCAAAATCTGGAAAGGAAACCATCGCCAGAACCTCACCCGTCTTGACATCTAAAACAATTCCTGTTCCCCCTTTTGCCTGAAAATTCTCAATGCCTTTAGAAATTTCATCATGAAGAATATGTTGAATTCTCAAATCAATAGAAAGTTGCAAAGATCCTTCTGATTGAACAAGAGCTTCATTAAATTGATGTTCTATGCCTCCGATCCCCTGATTATCAACATCCGTAAATCCAAGAACATGAGATAAAAGAGCGCCATGTGGGTAAACACGTTTTTCTTCTTTATGAAAATTTAATCCAGGCACGCCAAGCCGATGAATTCTTGCCTGATCATGGGGTGACAAATTACGCGCAATCCAGATAAATTTTTTGTCAGACTTTAATTTTTTCAGCACCTCTTCAAATTTTAAATGAGGAAGAACTTCAACAATTTTTTGAGCAATTCCCTCTGGATTTTTAATCTGATGTGGAAGAGCAAAAAGGGATTCTGTTTTTAAATTTGTTGCAAGTAAAATACCATTTCTGTCCACAATATCATTACGCTTGCATGACAAGATTTTCATGCTGTCGTCCAACTTGAGCTTTCCTTCCATATTTGGAGACAATCCCATGACTTCAATAAGACGCAAGGCAATCAATAAAAAAAAGATACAAAAGAAGATCCCCACAATAATTAAGCGCTGACGACCCGTCCCCATTGAGTGCATATATTTTTCCCCAAGAGCCGTTTTTTGAGAGCTTGAGGAGGCAATTCCCAAAGCTAAATCACAAAAAGAATGCTTGTTGCTTGAGAGGGGGAGGTACATTTTCCTATCTCCCTTTTACAGGTTCTTGACGCAGAATTGCTTTTTGATCCCCAGGTGGTTCCTGGAGAATACCCGTCAGCTGCAACGTCTCCGTCACGTAGGATATAACAGCATCATCGCGAAACGGAATTTGACTTAAGGCAAGGTAATGACTTTGATCAAGGGGAATAAGATTCAAATATTTTTGTGCAAGTTTTTGAAGTCGACCAGGATTATTTAAATGTTCCCATTCCGCCTTTAAAATATGAATCGATTGCCTGGAATTATTAATATCTCTCTTTACCTGCGATAACTCTTGTTCAAGCCCAACAACTTTATATTTCACATTAAACAAGAGTATTCCAATCCCTCCAATCATCAAAATCATAAAGACCAAAAATCTTCTCATTTTATAATCCCCTCATCACAGAAT
>CANMHY010000156.1 GCA_947497675.1 Alphaproteobacteria bacterium | reverse complement strand
TTGATTATCGTTCCTATGAAAAAGGAAGAAAAGTTTCTAATGAAGAGTTTAAGGCTATTAATATTACTCCAGATGAATTTCATGGAGAGTGGAATTATACGATTCATCCTATTATTAAAATTTAAAAGTTATTTTGTCTAGCCCCCTTACAACCCAGTCTGGAAATGAGAAAAAAGCGCTCGAAATTCTTAAGAAGGTTAAAAGATATCTCCAAAAAAACGCCACATCAAAGATGTTTAAGACTTTTGTAAAACTCGCTCTCTATGTTCAAGATGAAGAGGTTTCTAAATCTGTTTTGTCTGAGTTTTCATTAAGCGTTTTTGATCAAGACGGCATAAAAGAATTTGTCAAACTTCAAGACCTGTACGGCGCTTCTTGGTGTGTGGCTCTCATAAGTTATTGGATTGTTGAAAAACCATATCATTCCTATTCCTATTCTTTGGCTCAGAAAGATTTTAACCAACTTGTTATGAGGCTGAGGGAAGCAGGTGCAGAACCCGCAGTGATTTCATATTTGTTAAACTATCAAATCAACCATACGATAGAATCTCATAAACAATTTTTAAGAAGCACTCCTGCTGAATTGAGCCGGTCTCTCAATGATAGAATGGAAACTTTAAACTCTCTTCTTAAAGCCTGTGATCTTCACCGAGATGCTTCTATGACAGAAAAGCTGGTTCAACACGTCATCTCAAGTTCTTTGTTATATCCCGAGCCTGCATTATCCAATATCATTCTTGAAACTCACGTGAGTATGGAAGGGTCTTATGTTTCTGGATATGATCTCCTCAGAGAGTACGTGATCAACGGACTTTTAAAAGAGATGGATAAGGGTCTTCGTGAACCGGAGGATGTTTCAATTCAGGCCACTTTTCAGTGTCAGTGCCCTCTTTGTAAAACAGCAAATGCATTTTTAAAATCAAAAACAGAAAAAAACAAAATATGGCCAATCGTTGAGCGTGACCGAGATCATGTTATTGAGCGTTTTAGAAGACTTGGGTTGCCTGTGGCGATTTCTGTCGAAAAGAAAGGCTCTCCTTACAAACTTGTTATACTGAAAAGCGATAAACTCTACCAAATGGACAAGGAGAGATTTGATCTGCTTACAAAAAATTATGAAAAACTTGCAAAAATTGAGAGTTCTAAAAGTGTCCGTTGAGAAAAAGATAAGTGTTTTTGATATTTACCTTCTTATTATAAGAGACACAGAGAAAGTTTAAAAATGATAGTGTATTTAAAGCGAGTTCTTGTTTTTTTGATATGTTTTAGTTTATTCGCCCAGCCTCTTTTGGCTGGGAATAAAAACTCACGCTATCATTTAACGTATGAAGAACATCCCCCTCAACCTCACAGTCTAACAACGCATTTATTAAATGATTCAGATGGGATGGAATCCGCCCCTTCTCAAAATGCTCAGTCTTCCTTTCTTACAGAAGCAAATTTAGACCTCTTAGACGATCAAGATACATCTCATGAATCTCTTTTGCCTTCTTCTGAAGGAGAAAATCAATATATTAAATCCTACTCAATTAAACTACAAAATACAGAAGATTCTTGGAAACATATTGTTCGTTGGAGTTATGTCTCTACTCTTTTAAATAGAGTTCTCTATTCTCTCTTCTTAAAGGAATCTTCTATAAGAGATGAAGAACATCCATACCCTGAATATCGCCTTTGCTTAATGTTCTCTGATTTCATTCTTAACCCACATGAACTTTATGTAGAAGCGATAGAAGATGAATCCCTTCAATATACTGTCATAGATCCATCTGGGAAAAGACAAGACGGGCTCATTGATCCTAAAATGCTTGAAGGATACCAATTTTCTAATCCTATTAATATAGATCTTCTGAGTCCCTTCCTCCCCGACATTTTGAAAATAACATCAAAAAAAGGACACACCTTTAATCCTTCTAAAAAGGTATGGATTTATGGAGGATCTCTTTTTCTTCAAGAAGAGAGAAGTCTCAAAAAAGTTTATGGATTAAATGCTTTTTTAGAAGGATGTGAGACCGTTCTTATGGAAGGAGTAGACTTAACGCTTAAAGCTCTCTTAATATCCCAGATTTTTTATTCGATTAAAGAAGGTCAATCGTTTTCAAATATGTTTAATCTTGTTTTTGTCTCAGGAGACGACAACTCCATTCGTAATATTTATCATGTTACGGATCGCGTTAATAATGCAGAAGCTCTCTGGGCTATTGCCGCTCTTCCTCCTCTCTGGGGACTCTATAAAGGGAGACAGGCTTCTCATAGTGCTCATCAAAAAGAAGTCCAGGATGAAATAGAGCATGTATGTCATGCCTTAGAACATACCTCTCCCTCTTCTTATCATGACTTTTGGAGATGGTTTTTTCCTTTTTATGCCCTCGAAGAAGAAATAGAGACCGCAGGTAAAATCCTTCTCTGGGATGGAAGAGTTCCTGAAACGGAAAAAGACTCTCTCTTCCAAGGATTAAAAAACTTTACAAAAGAACATACAGCCTATAGCAGAAACGCCACTCTTTACGTTCTCTCGCTCATTGCAAATGGATCTTCCCTAAGAAATCTTAAAGAACTTTCAGAAGAGGAAAGAGCACCTCTATTACAAAGAAAAGCCGAAGCCCTTTCCATCCTTGAGGAAGAGACCACTCGCCTCTCTCAAAAATTCTGGAGCAGACATATCTTTACAGAAGGTATGCCTGCTCTTTATAGCCGCTTTCTTCTGTGGACTCTCGGCCAAACGGAAGATGTAAAAGAAAACCTTTTTTGGACAGTTGTGAGGCTTTCAAAAAGTGTTCTCACAATTTTTCTTCTAAAAACTATTATTGAAGGCATCATCGATATTGTAAATTGTCCTCAACAGCCTGGGTTTACATGGACAGGACCTGCATCTTGGTCATCCGATTATACGTATGCGTGTTTCGAGGCCTATGTTGCACAATTTAATTCCATTCCCGGTCAACCTGCCTCTACGCTTATAAACCTATTGCCCCTCTTTCATTTTCCATCCGTGATTGACTTAGACTTTTCCGGAGAGAATATCAATAATGGAACTGTTGTTGCAGAAATCTTAGAGGCTCTTGCACAATTAGGGGTGGCTATAAGATCATTAGACTTATCAGATAACCAAATTACAGACTCCGAAGAAATAAGAAATGTTTTAAACGCCGCTCCTACGACTGTCCAAATCTTAAAGTGGGCAAACAATAATCCTCCATGCCAGTCATGTTTTAACGGATGGGGAGAAAGTAGTCTGTCC
The DNA here is from genome assembly GCA_947497675.1 of Alphaproteobacteria bacterium. Taxonomy (GTDB): domain Bacteria; phylum Pseudomonadota; class Alphaproteobacteria; order 16-39-46; family 16-39-46; genus 16-39-46. The sequence goes on along the minus strand of CANMHY010000156.1, from coordinate 113 downwards.
TTTCTATCTCGCCTTACTCTTCTGACTTTTTTAGATCTCTCAAACAACAATATTGAATATGAAGATTTTATTGGAACAGAAGCCCTGGGAAAAAGTCTTCAGTATCTTACCTC
>CANMHY010000155.1 GCA_947497675.1 Alphaproteobacteria bacterium | reverse complement strand
TGAATTTATGATTGAATGTAATTTAGAAAATGTTTTCCCTATGGCTTTTGGACAAAAAAGAGTTAAAGCTCATGGAGAAAATTTTAGTGAAGTCGGGCTTGCTCTTCATGATTTAGTGCATGGACTGAGTAACACAGCTTATGGTGCTTTGAAGGCCCATATTATAAAGAAAACGGATTCTGCTGTTGGTCAAGGTCTAGATGCCCATGAATTTATAAAGTCCTATGTTCCGGGTGCAGTTTCAAAATACATAAAACTTATGGGCGACTTAAAGAAGATTTATCTTTCTTTGAAAGCGTTGCCTGAGGGTGATAAAAAACCCGCTTTGGCAGGATTTTTTTGGATGCAGCATGAGGCATCTCCTTTTGAGGCAACACGGACGCGAAGTGTGGAGGGGGTCTCTGTAAGTGACGATATATTTGAGGTGGACTCATTTAGTGAGATTCTTGAGATGCTGACAGAAGCGTCAAAGAGTATTATCAATGATATGGAAAGTTGGGAGTCCTTTGTTGACCGTTTTACAACGTCTCCTCTAACGGGAATGTCATTTTTGAGTGAGGATGAGCTTGTAAATAGTGTTCGGGCTCATTTCTTCCCTGAAGAAGGACCGGATCTGAACGTTACCTTAGAAAAAAACAGACGATTCATAAAAATCAATTTTTCCAAGAAAAGTGGTTGGACAAGATTTTCTATGACCACAACACTGGCCCATAAATGGGATAATGTGGACGATTCCTTAGCTATTTTAAAATATGCTGGAAAAAAACTTATAAAGCCGGATTTGAATGTCCTTGGCCCCATTCATAAACAACGCGAGACGGCAATGACTTTTCTTGGAAAGGTTCAAGAAGAACTTTGTGGTCTTTTGGACAATTTTAGAGAAAAAGCAATGCTTTCTTTAGAACAAGTCTGAGAAACGTCGCCTCTTTAGGAGAAAAAGACTAAAAAACGCACTTTCTTTTTTTTTTAAAGAAAAAAAGCTATCCTAAAGCGTTCAGAGTTTGATATAAGAAAGATGGGAATGGGTCCTTTGGGCAAGTGGGCTTTGAAACCCGGTCAGGGCCGAAAGGCAGCAGCCGTAAAAAGCATCCCTTGGGTCATTGGGCTCATTCCTTTTCTTTGGCCTTCTCTTCGGCCTTCACTTCGGCCTTTTTTAGCTTTTTCTCTTATGTTTTTATCCCATTCTCATAGCGTTTAGGGTGACTTGGTTGAGCCTTCAAAATTCCTCAGTTTCAAATTCCACCCCAATCTCTCAAGAGTCTAAGGGCTCTTATCAGGTGCTTGCCCGTAAGTGGCGTCCTCAGGCTTTTAAGGATGTCATTGGTCAAGAGGTTATGATTCAGATTTTATCGAATGCTCTAAAGAGTGACCGCTTGGGGCACGCATTTATTTTAACAGGTGAGCGTGGCGTTGGAAAAACCACAACGGCACGTATTTTAGCCCGCGCCATTAATTGTGTAGGCAGATCTCTGAAAGATACCGTGGAGCCCTGCGGACTTTGTGGTTCTTGTGTCGATATTTTAGAAGAACGTCATCTTGATGTAATTGAAATGGATGCAGCCAGTCACACCAGTGTTGATGATATTCGTGAGATTATTTCATCTTGCAGATATCTCCCGTCATCGGCAGCCTATAAAGTTTACATTATTGACGAAGTTCATATGCTTTCTAAGAATGCTTTTAATGCGCTTTTAAAAACGTTGGAAGAGCCCCCACCTCATGTAAAGTTTATTTTTGCGACGACAGAAATTCATAAGGTTCCCATTACAATTCTGTCAAGATGTTGCAGGTTTGACTTAAAGCGTATTTCAACAGAAGATATGAGGGTTTATTTAAAGTCGGTTGTGGTCCAAGAAGAAAACAATGTTGAGGACGATGCAATTGCGCTTATCGCGCGTTTTGCGGATGGATCTTTACGGGATGCCATGTCGCTTCTCGATCAAGCCCTTAATATGTTTCAAAGAGTGGATGATGGACCAACTGAGACTTCTGCTCTTACGGCCAGTCATGTTCGAGACATGGTGGGTGCTTTTGAAAATTCAGAAATCATCACGTTGTTTGAATCTCTTCATAGAGGAGAGTTAAGCAAGACATTAAAGATGACGGAAAACTTTTATCAAAAAGGCGGAGATACCGCTCGATTGATGAAAGATTTACTCGATGTAACCTATATTTTATCACGTCTTAAAGTTGATCCAACACTTGACTTAGGTCTGAGGACAAAAGAAGATCAAGCCCATTTACAGGCTCTTTCTAAGACCCTTTCTGTGCCCGTTCTTCAGCGAACGTGGCAAATTCTCTCGAAGGGATGGGAAGAAGTTCGGTCGTCTCCCATTGCTGCGCTTGCCCTTCAGATGGTGTTGATGCGCCTTGGATATATTCAAGATCTTCCCCCCCTTTGTTCTTGGCCTTCTTTTTCTCAAGGCGAGAGAGAAGAGGATACAAAGGTGGACAGAAAAGCGGATACAAAAGAGATAAGGGTGGATCTCTCGGAAGAGGTCCCTTTTCAAAGAGAGCCTCAAGAACTTAAGGAAGAGACGCCCTTAGAGAATTGCGAAAACATAATTTCTTTTGAGAATTTGGAAGAAATTTCCGATTTTTTGTTGAAACATAAAGAGATTCGGTTGTATACACTGTTGTATCAAGAGGCGCATCTTATTGAAATGAAAGACGGAAGCTTAACCTTACGTCTTAATTTTGAGGAAGATACAAAGAGTCATTTACAGTTAGCACGTGTGTTGACGACCTTGACTCATCGCAAGTGGACAGTTCAATTGTCTAAGGAAACAGGTCAAGCCACCTTACGTGAAAAAAAAGAAGCCCTTGAAAAAGCGCGTCTTGTGGAAGCTCAGCAAGATCCTCTTGTCCAAGAAGTTTTAAAAACGTTTAAAGAGGCCCGTGTTGAAAAAATTATTGATGAACCTAAGGAGGAATAATGCAAAATTTTTCAAAGATGATGAAAGAAGCTCAAAAATTACAGTCCAATATGGCGTCTATACAAGAGAAAGTGGGGCAACAGGAAGTTGAAGGCTCTTCTGGTGCTGGACTTGTTAAAATCCTTTTTAACGGAAAAGGAGATGTTCTCTCTATTTCTCTGGATCCAAGTCTCCTAAATCCCGACGAGGGAGATGTTCTAGAGGATCTTCTTGTGGCTGCTTTTTCAGATGGAAAACATAAGGCTGAAGCGATGATGGCAGATGAGATGGAAAAGGTTATGGGCGGCATGAAGGGTCTGGGAGGACTCTCTCTCCCTTTTTAACATGAAAATTTCCTCTTTAGAGACACTTGTCTTATATCTTTCAAAGCTTCCAGGTCTTGGGCCGCGTTCTGCACGCAGGATGGCGTTACATCTTTTAAAAAGAAGAGAGAGCTTGGCTTACCCTTTAATA
>CANMHY010000154.1 GCA_947497675.1 Alphaproteobacteria bacterium | reverse complement strand
TCACCAGCTTTAAGTTCAATCACGATAAAGCAGCGGAGTTTTAGATGATACATCAACAAATCAATGTAAAAATCTTTGTTGGAAATCTGGATATGATATTGACGCCCGACAAAGCAAAAACCCGCACCAAGCTCCATGAGAAATTTTTCCATATAAAGAACGAGGGAATTCTCAATCTCTCGCTCTTGGGCCTCTTTTCCTAAACTCAAAAAATCAAAAAGGTACGGGTCTTTGAGGGTTTGTTGAGCTAACTCTGATTGAGGAGAGGGGATACGTGCTTTAAAATTTGTAAGGGCTTTTCCTTCCCGATGGAATAGAGATGACTCTATCTGATGCAGCAAGATGCTTCGAGACCACCCATATTCCACTGTTTTTTCCATATAAAATTTTCTCTCGACATCATCCTTCACCTTTTCCATTAAGATCACATGATGGTACCATGGAATGTTTCCAGCAAGCTGCTGGAAACTCTCAGAGTCCTGATATAGCTCAGAAAATCTCCTCATGTTGTAGAGATTTGCTGTCCCAAAACCTTTCATCTCTGGAAAGCTAGATTTCAAGTCGTTGCTGAGTTTTTGAATAACAGATCGGGCAGAATAGTCATTTCTAACCTGCTTTAAAATCTCATTTCCAATATGGTGATACAGGAGGATCAGCTCTTTATTTACAGCATATACAGCCTTTTGCCGACCCAGTTCCACGCGCCTTTTTAAGTTTTCTAGAAGCTAAACGTAATCCTGTCTTATAATCTCCGGCATCAAAAAATCCTTTATATATTCAAAATAACTACCATATTCTTTAGGAAATGTCTTCCAGAAACATCAGAAAAAAATGAACAAGTGACCAAATTTTAAAGATGAATGCGTTATGAATTGACAGTGTAGAATCTGTCTATTTGAAGGAACATCCTTTCTCGGATTAGATCTCCTCTGTGCGCCATTTGTGGGTTTCAGATTTATCAAGGGCCTCAACATTGGCCGCCTCAATGAAAACAACAATGGCCCATCTTGAAAACCCTCTTCCGATTTGAGTTTCATCGAGCTGGATAACATCGTGCCAGGCAGGGGAGAGGTCATCTGTCTCGATGGTTTTTTTAAAATTACTGGAGACCATAAAAATGGCTTGATTTTCCTGATGGTTTATAACTTTGAGATCCTCGGGACCTTTTCCAATTCTAAGACCTGGACAGCTCTCGGCGAGAGCCAAGGTGAAAGACCCTGCATCAAAATGAGGTTTTGCAAGATATTTGCCGCATGCTTTCCAATCGTATTTTAAAAAGCGTACCAAGATATGGACATGATCCGTATCAAATATTTTTTGGCTTGTTCCTGAAAAACGCTTATCCATTAAGCCCATAAGCTCTTTGACAGTGGTATAGCTTGCCTCCCATATCGGAAGTGCCTTTGTCATAAAATCTTGAATGACTGGGTTTTCCTCTAAAAAAGATCCATACGTTTCAAGGATCAAAGGATGAAAATGAAAAAAGTCTTTGGTATCGTTATAGACGTCTTCTTTTGGATCACGGTGCTTGAGGCCAATATCTCCCCGTCGATGAAGGGGTGCAATTTTTAAATCAATGTGGTTTTTGAGAAGATCTGGGAGCTCCAGAAATTTAAAAAAAGAGAGAGCAGCCTCCTCGAATTGAGGGCGTGGAATTGGAAACTCTATTTGAACATAAGGCGTTTTCTTAAGTTTGTCGAAAAGCATCTCTTCTGTGAGCATGAGTATCTTATCCTTCTTCTGATGCTTCTCTTTTTACAAAAAAGGGCTTGAGATGTAAATAGTGTTGGGCTTTTTCTAATCTGTTCCTTTTGATAAAAAAGAAGCTTGAATTTAACCGGCTTAAAAGGTACAATAATAAGTACTTAAAATTATATTTAATTAATAGCTAAATGGGAATTGATATGAATGTTGTCACCTATACGGACCTTCGAAAAAATCTCAAGCAAGTGATGGATCTATCCATTGGAAATCATGAGCCAGTGATTGTTAAAAGATCTCATGGAAATGATATGATTCTTCTCTCTTTGCGTGATTATCAATCCCTTGAGGAAACAGCGTATCTTTTGGGAAACAAGGCGAATGCCCAACATTTAAGGCGCTCTCTTCAAGATTTGAAACTTGGAAAAGTTTCTCAAAAGGATTTAACTGAAGAATGAATCTTATGTTTACGGATGAGGCTTGGGAAGGTTATCTTTACGGGCAAACCTATGATAAAAGCATTCTTAAAAAAATAAATGCATTGGTAAAAGAAATAAAAAGAACGCCTTTTGAAGGAATTGGTAAGCCTGAGGCTTTACGTTATGAACTTGCAGGATGTTGGTCGCGTCGTATTACAGCGGAACATCGCCTTATCTATAAAATTGTTAAAAATGACTTAATTATAATTTCTGTGCGTTACCATTATGACTGAGGATTCTCCAAGACTTACGTGACCAATCCGATGCGTATATCGATTTAGTCGCGACCAATCCGATATGTGCATCGGATTGGTCGCCTTAAATTGGCTAAAAATAGGGAAAAACTTCTTTCCATAAAAGATTATGCATAAACATCAAGATCCTATTTTATTTGCATGCGTTTGAATAAATGCTTCATATTTTTTAGAAAGCTGATAACTTCTTATTTTAGAGGGTTTTTCTGAAATTTCTAAGAATCCTTCTTGACTCCATTTTTGACATAAATAACGTGCTTGTCGATCACTGATTTGAAAGAATTGAGCAATGTCTTTGGCATGAATTTTCTGAGACACAAGAAATAATTTAAGAGTCTGACGTTGTTTTGGAGACAAAGTACGCAAGAGGGGGGATTGATCTAGGCTTCCTTTTTGCTGTTCTTTTTCGGCTTGACGCCGAACGGTGCTCAAGGAGTCTTCCATTCCTTCAATAAAATATTCTAAAAATTTTGTTAAATCACCAATTGCTCTATTTCCCTCATAGTAATCTTCATCGTCTCCTACTGTGAGAGCGAGGTAATAGGCTTGGAGATTACGGGCATAGTATCCTTCTAAGGAATAGAGACCCTTTAAATCATATCCATGCTTATGAAGAATAAGGGTTGCTAAAAGACGTGCAGTACGTCCGTTTCCATCATAATAGGGATGAATGGTTGCAAATTGATAATGAGAAAGTCCAGCAATAAAAGGAATGGGAAGATCTGCTTTGACAGAATTTTCAATCCAGTCCACGAGATTTTTCATTAAAAGAGGAACATCTTCAGCCTTTGGAGGAAGATAAACAACGAGTTTACCATTTCTAATAACATTTTGACCATCACGATAGGCTGTCGGTTTGTTTTTTCCTAAAAAAGAAAGCCCATGCAAAATTTTAATGTCATTTTCTGTCACAGACTTGTTTTTCTTGGCTAATTTTTCCATAATTTCAAGAGCATTATA
>CANMHY010000153.1 GCA_947497675.1 Alphaproteobacteria bacterium | reverse complement strand
TATGAGCTATAAGTCCATCAATACGCGTCGTCAGAATTTTCAATCTTATCTCAAATACCTTGAAACGTTCTTGCTGCGCGATTAAGACATCATCCTGCTTTGCTGGACCCGCTAGAGAAACTTCCACACCCTTTGGTGTCATCTTTTCTTCAGAAACAGCTTCCATCCCAAAAAAATGAGCTTCCAAGCTCTTTTTATCACCAATAAAAAATTGGCCTAAAATGCCTGAAAAACCGGCTTGCAAGCGGGGAGTTTCTACTTGAAATTTCCGCGTTATCTCCTTTGGGTTTCCCCTGTTTAACTCAATAAAGCGAGAGCTTTCTTTCGAAAATTCTTCGAACATTTTTTTCAACGCACCGTTAAGAGACTTTAAATACGTCTCACCATTAACGAGAGTTCCGATTGGGGCTTTATTTTCGGTATAGTATTTTTCTATTTCAGTAAATTTTTCCTTTAAGATCTTATTTATTTTTAAAACACTTGGGTGTACTTGTTTATAATAAATATAGAATGCGTCGGCCTCTTGAGATATGGCAGACAAACTCTGACAGCCTATCATCATAACCCTAAATTGATTTTTTAATTCAAGCACGATACCGTCATGAAGATTTACAATAAAGGTGTTTTGCTCGACATTTAATTTAGAAAAGGCAGAAGCAGCAGGCTTCTCTCTGTCTTCGTCCATGGCAAAAACCGAAGACGTTAATAAAGCCCCTAAAGCTGCATTCAAAAAAAGACGTTTTAAAAATAATATTTTGTTTTTCATCGTATTTAATCCAGTACTAAAGTGTTTCATATTGTTTAATAAAAACGAAAGCGTCCCACTCCTTATAAAAAAACAGTTAAATCTCCTTCTTACTCAACCTTTTGGAGAGAATCCGCTTTCATTCGACGTCTTCTCATAAAATCTTCTCAAGAAGCCATTACATCCCTTAGTTTTTTGCTCTTTAAAAATCTAAAATCTTTTAAAAGACTTTAGGCATGATTTTTTGTCCGGTGATAAGGTAGAGCACTTAAAATTTATGCTCCATGAAAAAGACGACCCTCAGTATTCTGGAGGGTCGTCTAAAATCTATCCTTTTAAGAACTTGGAACATTGACTTTATACAATAGTGAAGTCTTTTTTTAGGCAGTTTTTTCAAGGTTCATTAAAAATTGTAGAGTAGCATTATAGAGTAAAATTGATCTACCAAAGGCTCCTGCGCCACAATTTAGTCCTTGTTGATCAAGTCCTGTTAGGACCGTTGAAACAAGAACAGCGATGTCTTCATGACCCTTAAACCTCTCAAGAACTGTTTTAAAAAAAGTAAGAGCCTTTAAGTATTCTGCAGGAGGAACACGACGATCTACATATGGATATGGCTGAGAAAAATGGTCTGTTAAGTTTTTAAAAGTTGCTCGAATTTTAGCAGCAGTCAACCCTTTGACTTCAACTCCTGGAAATTGCTCCGTCAATTCTGTCTTCCATTGAACCAGATCCTTTACGGTCATTAAAGGCATTGGAAGAAGTCCAAAATGCCTTTGTATGTCCCCGATACTCTGATCGATTTGATCAAACATCATACATGCAACTCCACCGCTGCCAAGGTTCATAATACTTTCATCCTGGTAACCGCGTTGCCTGCCACCTTTCTCAATTTGAACTTGAATGTCTCCATTAAGTTTGGTTACGATCTCCCTAACCCCTTTATCAAGGGAATCGGAAATTTTTTCTATCTTTACGGCAACAGCTTGTGGGACAGCCTTAGGTCGAACTGTTTCATCTCCTGGACGTTGGAGTCCTGGAAATATGGTTGCCCGGAGTTCCCATATATCAGCAGGAAATAATTCTGAGATTTTTTGAGATAATTGAACATGGGCTCTTCTCAAAGGATCTTGAAGATTTTGAACAAGATCTTTATATTCTTGATTTTGAGATATATCTTCACCACATCCCGCTGTCTGTAATAGACGTTTAAGCCTTTGGACTTTAGTCTGCAATGGCCCAAGTATCTTGGAAAATTCCCCGAGACTTTCTTTAAGTGCAGTTATATTCTTTGAATAATTGGAAAGAACAGATTCTCTTGTGGATGGAGCAGCTGTGAGCACGCCTTCCAGCTCTCTATCTTTTTGATCAAGAAAACTGCGCAATTCGTTTGGGTCAAGGACATGATCAGGTTCAATGGGATCGTTGCGGCGGTCAGCAGAACTTAACTTCTGTCTTAGGGCAGTTAGTGTTCCACCAATGAAAAAAGCAACCTGCTTTTGAGCCTCAGAAAGACTTATCCATTGTATCGGTGGAGGAGCAACAATTTGTAGTGGCTTCAAGGGGAGTTGAACTCCTTTAGCTGCTGCAGGAGCTTTTTGTTCTTGATTAAGTCTAGATTGTTGCAAAGGACCAATGGGCCTAGCGGGAAGTATTTTAGCAGACTCTAAGGCTGGTGGGGATTTAACCGGTGCAGGTGGAGCATATGCACGAGTAAGTGTTACAAATGGTTCGAAGGAAGATCTTTGAGGGTATCCAAGTGATGATGGAGATTCAAAGGGCGCAAGTGGAACATATGGAGGATATGCAACTGGTGCAGGTGCAGAAGCAGCGACGCTTGAGGATTGTTTAAGAGGGGATTCAACTGGTGCAGGTGCAGGATACGAAAAATGCCAAGGAGATGAAGCTGAAGAAGATGGTGCTGAAGGATATGCAGAAGATGCAACACCTGGTACACGGAAATGTCCTGGAGTGGAAGAAGGTTGTGCAGGGTATCCAAGTGATTGGCCTCCTTGCGTACCGTAGGAAGGAGAGAAAGGAGATGCACCTGAGGGATATGCAGAAGATGCAGCTGAAGGACGCGCAAATGATGATGGGGCTGAAGAATATGAAAATGCTGGAGATGTAGCACCACCTGGCGCAGGGAAAGCACCTAATCTGCTAGAATCGCCTGAAGGCAAAGAAGAAGGTTGTACAGGGTATCCAAGTGATTGGGATTCAACTGGCGCATGTGGAAGATATGAAGGATATGAAGAAGAATCAGGTGAAGACAAAGATAGAACCATTTTACCCGTCATCGAAAGATATTGTTCTAAAATTTGAACATCTTCATTTGCATCCGTGAGAAGACTAAAATCAAAGTCTTCACCTTTTGCCAATTTTAGGAGATACGTTGAAATTTCCTCATAGCGAAGACTAATGTTTTTATAGGCGTCATCTGCATCTTTTCTATGATAGTCCCGATTTAAATTTGAAAGTTTTTGACAAGTGCCAGCCGCAGCACGTGGGTAACGGTCCATATCCTTTTTTACTTCATCAAATCCAGCAAAAACTTGAGAGCAAAGAACCGCACTTAAAGAAAGAATAGAAATGTATTTTTTGTAAATATTCGGTCAACCCCGTTATTGAGAAGCTGAGCTTTTCAATACAGATCTAAAATTCGAA
>CANMHY010000152.1 GCA_947497675.1 Alphaproteobacteria bacterium | reverse complement strand
TACACTTGCGGGGGCTGTGTTTGTTTCGGCGATAATTGCTTTAACATTATCTCCCTTAATGTGTTCAAGGCTCTTAAGATCTCATCAGAGTTCCATTCTAGTGTCTTTTATAGATCGACAGTTTTTGAAAATACAGCTTAAATATGCCCTTCTTTTAAAAAACTCTTTTCATTATTTACCCGTCACACTTGTTTTTGCTGGCATTGTTGTTGTGAGCAACTATAGCCTTTATATGACATCTCAAAGAGAGCTTGCCCCTCAAGAAGATCAAGGATTTGTGAGGCTTTATTTAAAAGGAGCCCCTAATGCGAATTTAAGTCAAATAAAACGATATGCGCATCAGATTGACGGGATTATGGCCACCATTCCAGAAAAAGACCATATTCTCGAACTTGTGGGTATTGATGGGCTGAATACAGCTTATTGGGGGTTTATCCCTGTCGATTGGAAAGAAAGAAAAAAAACGTCAACAGAAATTCAAAATAATCTTCAAAAGTTACTTTCTAAAATTACGGGAGGGGAGATTTCAGTTTATCAGCCTCCCTCTCTTCCAGGATTTGGAGGGTATCCTGTGCAGTTTATTATTCAAACGACGAATTCTTTTGAGGATCTTGATGGGGTGAGTCAGAAATTTCTTGAAAAAGCCAAAGAAACAGGAATATTTGCCTTTTTAGAGACAGATTTAAGAATTGATAAAGAGAAAATTTCTCTTGAAATTGATAGGGAAAAGAGTGCTGTCCTTGGGCTGACAATGGAGGGCATTGGCAATGTTTTAGCGTCGGCCTATAGCAACAGCTATATCAATTATTTTTCTTTTAAGGGGTTCTCTTACCAAGTGATTCCACAAGTCATGAGGGAAGGTCGTCTTAATCCAAAAGAACTTGAGACGATTTATCTGAAGACAGCAACACAAGACATTGTTCCTCTCTCAACGGTTGTTTCGCTAAAATCTTCTGTTGTTCCCCGCTCCCTTACTCATTTTCAACAGTTAAACGCGGCTACAATTTCAGGGGCCCCTATGCCTGGTGTGACGATTGGAAAGGCCATTGAGACTTTAAAACAGATTTCCAAGGAGGTCCTTCCGAGCGGTTATAGCATTGATTATGCAGGTCCTTCCAGGCAATATGAACAGGAGGGAACCTCTCTTGTTGTGACTTTTTTCTTTGCGCTTGTTATTATTTATTTGTCCTTAACGTTTTTATTTGAGAGCTTTCGAGACCCTTTGATTGTCTTAATAAGTGTGCCTCTTTCAGTGTGTGGGGCCATGATTTTTATTAATCTTGGTGTTGGAGGTACAAGTCTTAATATTTATACAGAGGTTGGATTGGTGACGTTGATTGGTCTCATTAGTAAACATGGAATTCTTATTGTTCAATTTGCAAATGATCTTCAAAGAGAAGGGTATGAAAAAGCTGAAGCGATTCTGTCTGCCTCTGAGATAAGGTTGCGCCCTATTTTAATGACCACATGTGCGATGGTTCTTGGCGTTGTTCCCTTATTGCTGGCCCAGGGTGCAGGTGCGGAAAGCAGATTTCAGATAGGGCTTGTCATTGCATCGGGAATTTCAATTGGAACGATTTTTACGCTTTTTGTTGTTCCTGCAATGTATATGGTTCTTGGTGTTGATTTCTCTAAGATTAAAAAAAATCTTTTTTTGGAAAAATAAAGTAAAGTAATTTTGAAAGATTCCTCCATTGAATAAAGGGGGCATAGTTTTAGAAAATAGGACAAATTTAATGACGTTTGGGGAAAAAATTCTAAGCCTTGGCATGAGGTTATGTCGGTTTAATTTTGGGACATTTGAGACGGAAGAGTTTAAAAAATTCTTACGAATGGGGTTGATATTTTCAGTGATCGTTGGCGTCTATTGGACCCTCCGATCTTTAAAAGATTCTATCTTTATAGGGCTCGTGGATAAGATGGACCTTCCTCTTGCAAAGACGATCTCGGTATTAGCTTTGCTTCCTTTGGTAATGATTTATACAAAATTACTCGAGAATCGGACGCGGGAGAAAATGTTCATTCTCTTACCGACTTTTTACGGGTTTGGAATTCTTGGTTTCTCAATTCTTATGTTTGTGTCTCAAGTTCCTGTCGATCAGGTTGAGGCGCTCTCAACGATTCCTTTTATCTTAACAAAGCTCTTGGGGTACAGTTGGTACCTCTTTGTCGAAAGCTTTGGATCCCTTATTGTCTCTCTTTTTTGGGCTTTTGCAACCGATACAACGGATCCTTCCTCTGCAAAAAGAGGGTTTCCGTTCATTGTTGCTCTGGGTCAGATCGGAGGAATTATTTTACCCTACGGGATTGGAGGATTACCGCATCGCCTTGGTCTTTTGACTGATACCTTTTCGATGATAATCCTGGGTCTCCTGACGATTATGCTTATTCCTTTAATACGGTACTTTTTAAAAGCAACGCCGAGGCATCTTTTGATGTCCTTTCATGAAAAAAATAATCAAAAAGAAGAAATTAAACATTCATCTGGTTTTTTAGAGGGTCTAAAGCTTATTTTAAAAAATCGCTATCTTCTGAGCATTTTTGCGGTCAATTTTATCTATGAGTTTATTGTTACAATTATTGATTTCAATTTTAAACTTGCAGCAGCAACAGCTTATACGGGGGTAGCCCTCAGTCATTTTTTAAGTTTGTATGGATCAACCGTCAATGGCGTTTCGCTTATTTGTTTGCTTTTAGGGATCAGTAATATTACCCGATTTTTAGGCGTTGGCGTGGCCCTCATGATCATGCCGCTTATTGTAGGCTTAGCTTTGTTTGGTTTTTTAACGATTGATACCTTATTTTTCTTATTTATTTTGATGGTGGGATCGAAAGCGATTAACTATTCTTTAAATGGTCCTACTCTGAAGCAACTTTATATTCCAACGACAACCGATGTTCGCTTTAAAGCTCAAGCTTGGATTGAGACGTTTGGATCCAGATCTTCCAAAGAGGTTGGATCCCTCTTCAACATGACCCTATCTCCTTTGCAAAGTGTCTTAGGAGGGGTGTTGGGACGCTCTTCCTACCTTACCCTAACAGGTTTTATTGGAGGGCCTCTGATTCTTCTCTGGTTTATCGTTGCTTTTTATTTGGGAAGGAATTTTAAGAAGGCCATTGATCAAAAAAAAGTTGTTTGTTAAGAGTTTTTTTATAGAAAATATTAAGACCTTAAAATCAACTTGGGAGATAAGTTTTTGAAATTTTATGAGTTTTTTTCTAAATTAATATCGATAGTGATTAAAATTTGATCACTTGATGATCAAATTTCGTAACCATTCAGCACGTTGAGAAAAAAGAAATAAAATGAAAATAATTGCATTTTTTGCTTGACAGGGTTTTCGCTAGCTTTTTGAATTTTCACTGTATTTTTTAGGTCGCCTATAAAGGGGCCTTGTGGTCGAAACAAAAAGCCTCAAA
>CANMHY010000151.1 GCA_947497675.1 Alphaproteobacteria bacterium | reverse complement strand
AGGAATCTCAAATTTAACAATAAGCTCTGAAGGATCATAAAAAGTCACCAAAACATCTCCTTCGTCTACATACATACCCGCTCTCGCCTTAAACACCCCCAAAACACCATCAAATGGGGCATAAAAACGCGCTTTCTCAAGATCTATTTTTGTGGTAGAGCTTTCTTTTTGAGCAAGAATCCAAGCATTTTTTTTGTCTTCAAAGCCTTGTTTTGTCAAGTATCCTGACTTATTCAAGATAGAAGCTCTTTCAAATTGATCCCGCGCAATCTTTTCAGCATGTTTGGACAAAAGATATTTTTTTTCAACGTCAGAACTTTCGATTTGACCGATTAAAGTCCCTTTTTTAACAAACTCTCCCTCTTTCAAGAGAGGATCCCACGCTCCTTTTGATTTTGCAAAAAAGACCGTTGAATGTTTTGGCTCCACCGTTCCGATGAGATGAACCGTTTCCTTAATGTCTTTTGGCTGAACTTCTGCGACTTCAACAACTTTAATTTCTTCTGGCTGAGGAGGAATTTTTACAAAAAACAATTTATATGCAATAACTGCTCCCAAAAGGCAAAAAACACCGATTAAAAGTTTTACTGTTCTGGAGATATGTCTCATCATTCCAAACCTTTATTTTCAAGTAAAATAATTATTTTTTAACCTTTTTAGAGATCCAAAAATAATCCAGACACTCTATCAGAGTTGTAAATTGTGTCAATTAAATGCTTTTTATTCTCACCCTAAAAAATTATTGATTCCTCGCCAAATATTCTTAGAAATAATCCTTGCCTTGAAAATATTCACAAACTTTAATTTTTGGTATTTCCATTTAAAACTAAAGGCATTCCTATATGAGGGGAGACCTCAAAAATATAAATCCTCATAAGAAAATCAAAAAACAAGAATATAATAATAAAAAAAGGAAGACAGAATCTTCCTTTTTTTATTTAAATTTTAGAACGCTTTTGAATCTTAAGACTTGATCACAAGCGTTCTTGCAATATAGTCGTGCAACCCTTGTTTGCGCGGCGTAAAAGCAATCATCAGAAACCCTATACCTGCAATCATCCAGGAAAGATACGTTGCTAAAACCCGTCCTGAGGCGCGCCAAAAGGAGATGCTCCCTCCAGCATAATTAACAATACGCATCGATAGCACCATCATACCCGGGGTTGCTTGATATTTTGAAGATTGAAAGAAAGCATAATAAAGCCACAAAAAAACAAAATCCACAAATAAGGTTTTCTGTATAAAAAATGCCGAAGCAAAATCAAATGCCGAACCGTGCACTCCATTAATTGAAATACTATTTCCAGAAACCAAGAAATTACTGTCAATTGTATCAATGAGGGATATCCCAAAGAAAGAAAGAACAACTCCCGTCATAATATGTAAAATAACATTGTCAATGAGCCCTGCTCCAAGACGCCGCCAAAATCCTGCATAATTCACTTTATGTCTCCACTGTTACTTTTAAAAAATTTTCTTTTCTACGAAAGTGACTTATTTTTAGAAAGCTTTTGATATTTTTATTCAGTTTTAACCTAAGAAAATAAAGCTTATTATGTTCATGATATATGATTTATTTTTAAAAGAAACCCCGTATTTTAGACAACTTATTCCTTTTCTAAGTCTTCTTTCACCTTATCAGAGTACAAAATACGTTCAATTTTTTCCATGTGCAGAAAACGTGTATCTTCTTTAAAATGAAGATGAGGAAGACGTTTGAAGGTTACTCTTTTGGAAAGCATATGCCTTAAGAAAGGAGCTTCATTCTTAAGTCCTTTCAAAATTAAGGGCATCGTTGCCTCATCAGACTTCAGAGAGGTTATAAAGACATCTGCATGGCCAAGATCGGGACTCACACTTACTTCCGTAATGGTAATGAGATAGTTTGAAAGATCCGCATTTTTAATGTCACCTCTTTCAAATATTTCTGAAAGAATGCGCCGAATCTCTTCCCCCACCCTTAAAAGACGAAGAGATCCCTTCCCCTTTTGTTGCCGGTATATTCCCGGCAACGACAATGGATCATTCCTTGAATTTCTATCCCTCATGACAAAAACATCTTTCTAAAGCGTTCGTGCGATTTCTTCAACTTCAAAACACTCAATGCGATCACCGACACGAATGTCTTGATAGTTCTCAAAGGCCATCCCACACTCAAACCCTTCACGAACTTCTTTTACTTCTTCTTTAAAGCGACGCAATGTTTTAAGAACACCCTCGTGGATCACAATATCATCTCGTAAGAGTCTCACTTTAGCACCGCGTTTTACGATACCTTCTGTCACACTACACCCTGCAACTGGACCTGTCTTCGACACATTAAAGACTTCACGAATTTCTGCATATCCTAAGAAATTTTCTCGAATATCTGGAGAGAGGAGCCCCCCCAAAGCTTTTTTCACATCATCCAAAACATTATAAATAATTGAATAATATCGAATCTCAATCTTTTCTTTATTTGCAAGGTCGCGTGCTTGTGGATTTGCGCGTACATTAAATCCGACCACAAACGCTCGAGAAGCCTTTGCAAGAATAATATCGGACTCATTAATGCCCCCCACACCGGAATGAACTAGTTTTACAGCCACCTCACGTGTCGAAAGTTTCTCAAGACTGACCTTAATGGCTTCAAGAGACCCCTGAACATCTGCTTTCAAAAGAATCGGCAACTCTTTTGCAAGACCTTCTTTCATCTGAGAGAAGAATAGATCCATTGATGTCTGCGTCTTCAGAATGCTTAAATTTTCCGTAGCCTTATGTCGATGAAGACGGAATTCTGCAATCTCACGCGCTTTTTCTTCACTCTCAACCACAAAAAACTTATCTCCGGCTAAAGGAACACTATTAAAACCGACCACTTCAATCGGCATTGACGGAAGAGCTTCAGCTACTTTCTGTCCATGATCATTTATAAGGTTTCTGACGCGGCCCCAATGAGACCCAGAAACAAAAATATCACCAACTTTTAAGGTCCCACGATTAACAAGTATCGTCGCAACGGGCCCATGACCCTTTTCAAGTTTTGCTTCCACGACCACACCTTCAGCCAGCCGATTGGGATTTGCTTTAAGATCCAAAAGCTCTGCTTGCAATAAAATTGCTTCTTCAAGTTTATCAAGATTTGTTTTGTTTTTTGCAGAAACCTCCACAGAAAGAATATCTCCTCCAAACTCCTCAAGGACAATACCGTGCTGTAAAAGTTCTTCGCGGACGCGTGCCGGATTTGCCTCTGGCTTATCAACTTTATTAATAGCAACAAGGACTGGAACACCCGCTGCTTTCACATGGTTTAAAGCTTCAATGGTTTGATCTTTAATGCCATCATCCGCTGCCACAACCAACACAACAATATCTGTCACATGGGCCCCGCGCGCACGCATTTCTGTAAAGGCGGCATGACCTGGAGTATCAATAAAAGTAATTTTCTTACCCGAT
>CANMHY010000150.1 GCA_947497675.1 Alphaproteobacteria bacterium | reverse complement strand
ATCGGGAGTTCTTCATCCCATTGTCATACTATAGTTTTTCTAACGTGTCCCGCTTTATTTTTTATTTTTTTGTCAGAGCCTAAAGTGTCGTTTTATTCTTAACAACGGGGTTGACCGAATATTTACGAAAAATTTCTGCTTTAGGCTTGGGTAATCCTGGATAAGTAGTCATTCCAGCTTCAATGGGGTGACTGACTTCGATGAAAGAAATTTGACTTTTCCTCGGTGAAATAATCATGAATATTACCTTACGTGTTTCATGCAAGTTGATGACAATTAGACGATAATCAAGAAATTTTATCTTAACAAGAAGGTTATTCAGAAATTCAGCTATGAGTATACCTAAATGAAATCAGACAGGGAATTTTATGATCCGAAATGAATCGTTAATACAATCAATCATTTTTAGAGAAATCTGGGATCAAACAACCTCAAAAAATACTATTTAAATTTTGATCAGTATCGTCTTTGAATTTGGACCACAATATTTTCTCTTTTCTCTTTTTGTTGATTTTTAACCCGTTTTTTGTTTCTTTATTTTTTTATCTGGAAATTTCTGACATTTTTTGTTGAAATATTACACACCTGTTATAAACTCCTAAAATTAAGGAAGGAGACGACAATGAATAAAACAACTCTTATACCCTCTCAAACGCAGCTCCTCAGAAGCAAAATATTTCTATGCGATCTCGCTCCTAACCAAAAAACAATTCAGACGATGCAAGATATAGAAAGAGGCCGGGGCTTAAAAACAACGACTTTAGAAGAACTAAGAAGACTGTACCCTTAAAACCCTTTAGAAATGTCCTCTTTAATATAAGAAAGACACTCCTCTTTCGATAAAGAGCAGTCATTTTCCATCCAGAAATCCTCTGCTTTTTTTAAAAGACTTCCCATGAAAGGCCCCGGCTCTACGCCCAAACTTAAAAGATCTTTTCCGCTCAGTGGAAAAATAAGTCGCTCATTTTCATCTTCTGCTTTTTTTAAGATCTGTTTTAAGAGAGAAATTGAGCTTTTTCCTTTTGGGAGAAGGGCTGATTTTAAAATCATCACATCCCGGCAAAGAGGGAGCTTCATTTTATAAAGAAGAGCCCTTGAAAACATCAAAGGTTCTTGGGAGACCAAAAACTCTTTATAAGAAAGCATTGAAAGAATGTAATTGATCTCTTTCTTCATAATCAAAAAAGACTTCAAGGCGTCCGATTTTAGATCTTTGGATGTTTGAAGCAGAAGAGCAGATAATCTTAAAAGAGGATTCGGCCCTTGAATCTGTTTTTCAATCTTTATAAAAGTTTCAAAAAAAGAGGGCACTTCCAAATTTTCTGAAATCTCTCGTAAGACTCTATAAGTATTCATTAAAGCAAGCGCATTTTCTGGATTTGGAGCCTCTAACAGTCTTAAAAACTCGGCATGGATACGTTCTGTTGAAAGTTTTTTGATCTCGGGAGCATATTTTTGAACAACTTTTAAGGTTGTCTCTTCAAGAGGCTCTTTTCCATAAAATGCAAACATTCTAAAAAGACGTAATATTCTTAAGAAATCTTCCTTGATACGCTCTTCCGGGACCCCTACAAATCGCACGCGTCCTTGATAAAGATCTTCTTGCCCCCCCACAAAATCATAAAGCGTCCCTGTCCAATCCATGAAGAGGGCATTGATCGTAAAATCCCGACGATGGGCATCAATTTTCCAATCTTCTGTAAAGGCCACGATGGCATGCCTGCCATCTGACTGAATATCACGACGAAGCGTTGTAATTTCATAGGCGGTTTTATCAACAACAGCTGTCACAGTCCCATGGGAAATCCCTGCCGTGAAATAAGGAATTCTTGCATTTTGAAGCCTCTTAATCACTTCTTCCGGGAGTAAAGAGGTTGCAAGATCAACATCATGCCAAGGTCTCTTCAACAGAGAATCACGCACACATCCCCCTACAAACCGAAGAAGATTTGTGCTCGTTTTGAGATCAACTGTAAGTGCTTTAAAAAGAGTTGAAAGAGAGGATGAGTCCTGCCAAGGAAACATATCATCCCTCATGAAAAGGGATTATCCTTAAAATATTGAAGGCTCTCTTTTAAATAAGTGTACCCTGTTATGAGGGTAAGTCCTCCTGCACACCAAAGCAAAATAAGACCGATTAAATTAATCGGAAGATGTAGGAACGAAAAATAGATACTGTCTCCCAACAGAAGACATATCAAAGCTCCCATCTGAATCCCCGTTTTCCATTTTGCAAGATAACTCACTGGAAGACCAATTCTAAGAGATGCTAGAAACTCCCGAAGACCTGACACTAAGATTTCACGACAGAGAATAATAATGCCTGGAATGAGAGAGAGCCCCTCAATGCGACCAAACCCAACAAGCATAAATAAAACAGATGTAATGAGAAGTTTATCCGCAACAGGATCTAAAAACCGCCCAAAAGAGGTGGTTTGATCCCACGTACGCGCAAAATATCCATCAAAAAAATCTGTAATACAGGCAAAAACAAAAACCACAGCCATGAGAAGATGAACAAACTCACCTTTTATATAAAAAAGTCCAATTAAAAGGGGAATAACAGCAACACGTATAATCGTTAAAAAATTTGACAATGTCCAGTTCATAGGATGCCTCTAAAAACCTAAAAATCTTTGTTAAGTTGTATCGTTAAATCCCTCAATCACTTTTTACCGAGCGATTTCTTAACCTAAATTATAATTATTGTCACATCCTCTACCTATGAAAATAATTATAAATACTCTTTGCGAGCCCTTCAGAAACCCCTGTAACAGCCTGCAAATCAGAAATCCCTGCCTTTTCAATTTCACGCAAAGATCCAAAATGTTGTAAAAGGGCCTTTTTTCGAGTGTGACCAATCCCATCAATCTCGTCAAGTCGAGATTTTGTAATGTTCTTAAGTCTTTTTTTCCGGTGCGTCGTAATGGCGAAGCGATGCGCCTCATCTCGAATCTGCTGCATGAAAAAAAGAACGGGATCATTTGACTCTAATTTTAAAGCCTCTTGCAGGGGTCGATGGAGTGTTTCCTCACCTTGATTTCGGTTAGCGCCCTTTGAAATCGCCCCAAGACCAACGCCTTGAATCCCCATTTCTTGAAAAAGGTCTTCCCCAATTTTTAAATGAGCTTTTCCGCCATCGAGCAAAATTAAGTCTGGAAAGAGAGCTCCTTCCTCTCCCAATTGAAGCGGTTTTAGCCTGCGGGTTAAAACCTCTTTCATCATCGCATAATCATCTTCAGGTGCATGGTTCTTATTTTTAATGATGAATTTACGGTAAGCGTTTTTTTGAAACCCCTCAGGACCTACCACAATCATGACACCATAAGGATCTTGGCCTTGAAGATGACTGTTATCATAAACTTCGATGCGATTGGGAAGAGACGAAAGATCAAAAATATCACGAACCCTCTCCAAGATCATTCGTTGAGAAGCATGTTCTGCTC
>CANMHY010000149.1 GCA_947497675.1 Alphaproteobacteria bacterium | reverse complement strand
TTTTTACCCCATTCCACGCGCCTTAAAATTTAGGTGGTGGATTTTGGCCTCACACTATTCTGGACTTTTAAACGTTTCTTTTGTAGAATAGGCCTTCTTTAGGCTTATTCTATTTTTATCTTGAGGAATTTTTATGATCCGAACCGTTTTAAGTGCCCCTGATCCTCGTCTCCGAATAAAATCTTTACCCGTCACGACCATTGATGCAGAAATTAAGACTCTGATTCGAGATATGTTTGATACCATGTATGCCTTTCAAGGATGCGGCCTTGCAGCCCCTCAGATTGGCATTCACAAACGTGTTGTCGTCATGGACCTTGATTCAGGAGAAGATAATCTCCCCAAATCTCCAAAAGCCTTCATTAACCCTGAAATCTTAAAGGTCTCAACAGAAATGGTCCGCTTTCAAGATGGATGCCTTTCTGTCCCTGGAGATATCTATGAATACGTCGAGAGACCTCAAGAAGTCATGTTTCGATATATGGATGAACTTGGAAAGACCCACGATGTGCATGCTCAAGGTTTGCTTGCAAAGTGTATTCATCATGAAACTGATCATTTAAATGGTGTTCTTTTCATTGACTACCTTTCCAGAATCAAGCGCGAGAAAGTCTCCAATCGTCTTAAAAAATACCATTCTTCTCTGCGATGATGACGCTTTCTGATCTTCCAATCATTTTTATGGGAACCCCTTCTTTTTCAGAAAAGATTCTTGCGTTTCTTCTTGAAAAAAAATGTTTGATCAAGGCTGTCTATACAAATCCTCCAAAGCCTCAAGGACGCGGTCATGACGTCACATCTTCTCCAGTTCACTTGCTGGCCTTAAAACATGGCATCCCTGTATTTACGCCCTCCTCGCTGCGCTTGCCAGAAGCCCAGACACAATTTTTAACGTTTGTTCAGACGCATCACGTAAAAGTGGTCCTTGTCGTCGCCTATGGATTTATCCTTCCTAAAATTCTCTTAGAGGCCCCTCCCTTGGGATGTCTGAACGTTCATGCCTCTCTTCTTCCAAGATGGCGCGGCGCATCTCCCATTCAACGGGCGATAGAAGCAGGAGACCTTCAAACGGGACTTACCCTTATGAAAATGATAGAAGGACTTGACGAAGGTCCCATTCTCCTTGAGCACCAGATTCCGATTACGCCACAAGAGACGAGTGGAACGCTCTTTGAGAAGCTCTCTGAAATGGGGGGGCCTCTTATTTTGAAGGGACTTTCAGGACTTTTGGAAGAAACTCTTTTCTCCAAAAATCAATCTCAAGACGGCACAACCTATGCGCCCAAGGTTTTAAAAGAAGAAGGTTTATTAGACTTTACGGAGTCTGCGCTCGTTTTAGAGAGAAAGGTACGTGCATTGACGCCGTGGCCCGGAACATTTTTCAACTTTAAAGGCCTTAAAATAAAAGTAATTGGGGCCTGCACAGAAACCACAGATTTTCAAGGGAAGATTGGAGAGGTCATTCATACGTCTCCTTTTAAGATTCTATGCGGGGATAAAACTGCTCTAATGCCTCTTAAGCTTCAACGCCCCGGCGGCACAATTCTAAACGCAGCCGATTTTCTAAGAGGTTTTCCCATAGACCAAGGCGTTCTCCTGAAAGATCCCTCTCATGCATCGGTATAAGATTACGCTCGAGTATGATGGAACTCCTTTTGTGGGATGGCAGCGTCAGAAAGAAGGACTCTCGGTTCAAGGACTGCTTGAGGCGGCCATTTTGCGTCTTACAGGCATTTCCGTGCCGTCTCTTCAGGTGGCAGGCCGGACAGACGCCGGCGTTCATGCTTTGGGGCAAGTTTGCCACATTGATCTTCCAACATATTACGCTCCTTTTGTGCTCTGCAGTGCCGCAAACGCACATTTACGGCATTTTTTACCTTATTGTGCAATTTCTCTTTTGAAAGTTGAAGAAGTCTCAAAAGATTTCCATGCCCGCTTCTCTGCACAAAAGCGCTCTTATCTTTATCGCATTTTTAATCATCGCTCTCCACCAGCTCTTGAGAGAAATCGTGTTCATCACGTCCCTGTCCCCTTAGATGACATCAAGATGCAAACAGCTGCAAATTTTTTAATTGGAACGCATGATTTTTCGACATTTCGGGCAAGGAACTGTCAAGCGCGCTCTCCCCTCAAAACACTTGAAAGATTTGAAATTCAAAGAAAAGATGACGCACTCTGCATTTGGGTGGAATCCAAATCCTTTCTCCATCATCAGGTTCGCAATATGGTTGGAACGCTTCTTCTCGTTGGACTTGAAAAGTGGACGCCTCTTGACGTTCAAAAAGCATTAGAAGCAAAAGATCGGACGAAAGGAGGGCCAACGGCACCTCCCTATGGACTTTATCTTACGAAAGTGACTTATTAAATGCGTAAACATCTTTGTTTAAGCTTCTACTTCACCATATCTTTGGACTTTTTGATCATCTTGTTGAAGACGCTCTAAGATTGAAGCTGGAAGCGCATGCTGCATAAAAACAGGAATCTCGTCACCAAACCCTACAATTCTCTCATTTTTTTTCTCTAAAGGAGCCGCTACCGGTTTTTCTGTCGTAACTATTTGTGAGGGGATCTCTTTTTTATTTTTAGGAATGGGCAAAGGTTCTTTTTTGTCCTGATGCGGTTTTGCTTGATGCGGCTTTGGCGGAAGTGCTTTTGGTTTTTTTACGTCTTCTTTTTCCACAATTCCTTCAACTTTATAAAGAGAAATTTTTTGATTTATGAGGGTTTCAATATCATTGAGAAGCTCTTTATCGCCATGGGTCGAAAAGAGATATGAGATCCCCTCGCGCGACGCTCTTCCGGTCCGTCCAATCCGATGAACATAGTCTTCAGCATTAAAAGGAACATCAAAACTGACCACATGGGTTATATCCTCAATATCAAGCCCACGTGCAGCAACATCAGAGGCAATAAGTATTTTAACCTCACCTTTTCTAAATTGATCAAGGGTTTCTGTTCTCTTGTTTTGAGGCATATCTCCATGGAGTGCTGCAACATCAAAACCATATCCTTTTAAAGATTTAGAGAGATAATCTACATCTTTTTTACGGTTACAGAAAATGACAGCGCGTTCAATATTTTGAGACTCTAAAAGATGTCTTAAAACTTTCCGCTTTTCAGCACTTATTGTGGCGGGAGACGTTTTTTTATCGAGATCGAGATGAACACACCATTGCGTGACTGTATTGGCCGTTGACGAGGGGGCATCGACACGAATCTCGACAGGGTTATGGAGAAATTCAGAGGCTATTTTTTCAATAAGAGGTGGCATTGTTGCTGAAAAGAGAGCCGTTACACGTGTGGACGGAAGTTTAGAGACAATTTTTTGAATATCTGGGATAAATCCCATATCCAGCATCCGATCCGCCTCATCAATCACCAAAAATTGAATATCAGAGAGAAGAAGCCTACCACGACCAATGAAGTCAAGAAGTCGCCCTGGTGTTGCAAT
>CANMHY010000148.1 GCA_947497675.1 Alphaproteobacteria bacterium | reverse complement strand
GTTGAGGTGGAGGCATTTTGCTCATGATCAGCGTGGAGAATAAGGATTTGATCAAGTGCTTTTGCAAAAAGAGGATTCGGACACCAGTCTTCTGTGGGAACGGAAAACATCATATAGAGAAAATTTTCAGCATAAGAATATTTGTTTTTGGGGTACACAAAAGGTTGTCCGATGGAATATTTATAGGCCATTGCGGCAAGGGTGGGCATTTTGGCAATGAGCCTTAAGGATGCAACGAGGCGCTGCTCTGGATCATGAATATCCAAGCTGTCATGGTAAAAGGCAGAAAGAGCGCCAACAACACCCACCATGATCGCCATGGGATGGGCATCCCGTCGAAATCCACGGTAGAAAAGAGTCAGTTGTTCATGAACCATGCTATGACGTTTGATGTCTTGGTTGAAAGCTTCTTTTTGAGAAGAAGAGGGAAGCTCTCCTTTTAAAAGAAGATAGGCTGTTTCGACGAAGTTGCTTTGAGAAGCGAGTTCTTCAATGGGGTAGCCTCTGTAGAGTAGAATCCCTTTTTCACCATCAATATAGGTAATGGCAGAAGAACAACTTGCTGTGGAAAAGTATCCGGGATCAAAGGTAAAAAGACCATCCTTTGGATAAAGATGCTGAATATCAATGGCGTGAGGCCCGAGTGTTCCTTCCAGAATAGGAAGGGTTCCCGAAAAAAGTTTTTCCTTTTCAGAAAGCTTAATTTCATTGATAATGCGAGGGAAAGAAGAATCTTCAGAAGAAGGACGTGTCATGAAGGAAGTCTCATTTTATAATTTACTTTAAGGAGTCTTTCACAATTTGAAAGACGAAACCTTTCTTTCTTAGTATTCTGGCATAGTATTCTGGATTTGAGGGTAAGCGCAAGGCTAATTATCAGGAAAATGGACTTAAAGAGGATGATGGGGATTCTTTGAACACAGACATCTTTTCAAAAAGAGAAGCTTGGCGCTTTTCAAAGCTGTGAGGGGCCCTCAAAAATAAATTTTTTTTATGATCCTCTTCTCATCATAAAACCGCTTGTTGTTTTAAAGGCAGAGGATTTAGAGGGATATCAAGGGGTTTTTGTGACAAGCCAACACGCCTTGAAGTCTTTAAAGGACGTTACTTCTTTGAATTTTCCGCTTTATACCGTTGGGCAGAGAACTTTTGAAGTTGCAAAACAACTGGGGTTTAAAACGATTTTTTCAGCTGAAGGGTGTGCTAATGATTTAAAGAATCTGCTTTTGAAAGAAAGAGACTCTTTGGAGGGGTGCTTGCTTTATCTTCGTGGAAAGCATATCCAAGAAGATCTAAAAAAAGAACTGGAAAGAGAGGGATTCAAGGTTCAAGAAAAAATGGTCTATGCAGCCCTTTAAAAAAAATCATTTCTGGATGAAACTGTGATGGGATTTAGAAATAAAAAAATCACAGAGGTTTTTCTTTTTTCAAGAAGAGGGGCGGTTGCGTTTGAGAATAATTTCAAAGCCCTTGAGATCGAAAATGGGGAAAAAAATCTAAGGATTTTTTGTTCAAGCCCAGAGATTGCTTTTGAGATGAATAAAGAGATCGGCCATGGGGTCTATAGAGGAATTTATGCGGCTCAAAGACCAATACTTGAAAGTCTTCGGAAGCTTTTTTGTGAGACGGTTAAAGTTTAATTTTTTGATAAAGGATTTCTTGCAACATGTTTCGTGAACCAAATTATGCAGAGACGGTGACAACGAGTGTAGCTTCAAAAGGCCATTCTCTTGGAATTCTAAAGTTATTAATAACATACTTGTCTCCTTATAAATGGGTTGTTTTTAAGTCCATAATTGCAATTCTTGTGGCCTCTCTCGCTGTTTTGGGGTTGGGGCAAGGAATTAGAGTTTTTATCGATCAAGGATTCGGTACAGAAGGGTTTGGCTCCCTTTATGAAGCATTGGGATTAATGGTCTTTCTTATTATCGTTCTTTCGGTTGCAAGTTTTTGTAGGGTTTATTATCTCGCTTGGCTTGGCGAAAGAGTTGTGGCGGATATTCGGTTTAAAACATTCAATCATCTCTTGTCTTTAAGCCATTCTTTTTTTGAAGAACGGGGTGTGGGAGATCTGATCTCGCGTCTTTTAACGGATACGACTCTTATTCAAATAATTATTGGAACGTCTGTGGCGATTGCCTTAAGAAATGCTTTTCTCCTTATTGGAGGTCTTCTTCTTTTGTTTATCACCAGTCCTAAATTGACTTTCATTTTAGGCGTAATGCTTCCGATTGTGCTGCTCCCCATTATATTTTATGGAAAGCGTGTTAAAGCCCTTTCTCAAGGATCTCAGGAGCGTATAGGAAAATTAGGCGTTTTCAGTGAAGAGATTTTTGAAGCGATTAAAACCGTTCAATCTTTCGTCCGGGAAAATTATGAGAGTCAGAATTTTAAGGTTTTAATTGAGAGTTATTTTGAAAAGGCAATTCTTCAAGTTAAAGCACGTTCTTTTCTGACGATGATGGTGATGATGCTTATTTTTGGGTGTCTTTGTTGTGTCGTATGGCTTGGGGGTCTCGATGTTAAAACAGGAGAATTTTCAGCAGGAGATTTAACGTCCTTTCTATTTTATGCGCTTCTCGTGGGCGGGTGCAGCAGGGGCTATCAGTGAAATTACAGGCGACCTCCAACGGGCGGCTGGTGCTCTTTCTCGTGTTTTGGAGCTTCTTAATACATCTTCAAATTTGGAAGAGCTTGAAAATCCTGAACGTCTCATTTCCTTAGAAAATGCCTCTTCTCAACAGGAAGGGGATAAAATAATCCCTTTTTTTTCCTTTCAAGAGGTTTCCTTTGCCTATCCTTCTCGATTAGAGGATGTGGTTATTCATGAGTTTACACTCGATATCTATAGAGGGGAGCATATTGCTTTTGTAGGCCCCTCAGGGGCTGGTAAAAGCACTCTTTTTTTGCACTGATTTTGAGGTTTTTTGATCCTCTCTCCGGAAATCTATTTTTTCAAGGCATTAATTTAAAACACCTTTGTCTTTCAGATCTTCGTCAAAATATATCTTGGGTCTCACAAGACACTTTTCTTTTTACAGAAACAGTTCAAGAAAATATCCGTTTTGGAAATCTTGAAGCAGATGAGGCGGAAATTGAAGAGGCTTTAAAAACGGCTCAAGCGTTTGAGTTTGTTGAACGTCTTCCCGGAAAAATGAAGGCTTCAATTGGTGAAAAAGGAGGAAGTCTTTCGGGCGGACAGCGTCAAAGACTTGCACTTGCGCGGGCTTTTTTAAAAGATGCATCTTTTCTTCTTTTAGATGAGGCAACCTCTGCCCTTGATTATCTCAATGAGAGAATGATTCAAAAAGCTATGGAAAATACCATGAAAGGGCGTACGTCTATTATTATTGCCCATCGTCTTGCAACGGTTAAAAAAGCAGATCGGATTGTGGTTATCAATCAAGAGGGAAGAATCGCAGGGATTGGGGACCATGCGTCGTTGATGGCGTCAAATCCAC
>CANMHY010000147.1 GCA_947497675.1 Alphaproteobacteria bacterium | reverse complement strand
GATCTCGGAATTTTGCTAAGATAAATGTTTCTACAAAATAAACTCCAGACTCGGCCAGTGGCTTATCCTTTGGTTTTTTTGGTCGCGCTGGTATGATTACGACGCCGTAATGCGCTGCCATATCTTGATACGTTTGATTGATGTCAGGTTCATAAAGATGAGATTTTGTCACACCCGAACGAAGATTATCCGGAACAAGTATTTCACTACAGCCCTCAAAAAACTCAAACATATTGATGTGGGAATTGATCCAGTCAGGAAGCGTTTGTGTCCACGTAGCCTCCGCATAGGTATATTTTGAGGCTCCAAGCACTCCTACAAAAATCTGGGCGTCACCCATTTCTCCAGTTTCAGCATTCCTGAGAACTGGCATCGTTTGACCTGCATAATCAACAAAGCATCTTTCTCCTGCTTTATGAGCCTGATGCATCCAGACGTCTAAATGGTTTTTCCATAAGTTATAATTACGGAAAAACTGTCTGTAGCTAAGCCCTTCAGGCTTCTTTTCTTTATATTCACTCCATAACAGCTGAAGCGTGACACTTTTACGTTTGAGCTCTTTATGAATGTGCTCCCAATCAACTTCTTCTTCCGTTTTTTTGGGATCTTTGTCAGATTTTGGATGAAGGATTTTTTCCAGGGTTTCATCGGTAAAATCATCAGCTAATGGCCAGCTTAAGTTTGCCTCTTTAGCACGACGTAAATATTCACTCACGGTGCTTGTGCTAACCCCTATACTCTGAGCTATTTCACGATAACTCCGACCATATTCTAATTTTAGTCGTAAAATTGCTCTAATTTTTCTCATTGATAAATAATTCCTTGGCATGATTGCCTCCTTTTATCTGTTTAAAGAAGACAATGTTAAAACAATATTCTTCTAAGAGCCTTTTAAAAAAACCCTTAAATTTGATTGCTTCATAGTGGAATCATTTATTATTTTGAATCGGAATCGTCCTTCGATTTGAACCAGAATCGCCCTTCGATTTGAATGCGAATTGCCCTTCGATTTGAATGCGAATCACCCTTCGATTTGAATGCGAATCAGTGTTCGATTTGATCGGAATACGCATTAAACATCCTCTTCTCACGAAAACTGCCAGATTTTTGTACCCTTCCATAATCTTGGTGAATGCTTACCTAATTTTTTCATCTAAACTCAATCAAATAAAGGTCTCCGGAGCTTTTCGTTCAAGCACTATTTAGGACACTTAAGAAATCTCTCCCCTTATTACAATCAGAAAATGTTCAGAATAGGCGTTTCTATCACATCGTTGACATCTTTTCTGCCCTAAAGGAAGAGGTTTTCAAGCGCCTAAGGATAAAAAGTTCTTTTTTCAAGAGTAACAGAGTTTCATTTCAGGAACATTCAGAGACTCTTTCTCAAAACCAAGGCCATGACCCACGCGCCTTCTTTCTCTTCTATTTTTTTCAGATAATAATGAGGACGCTCTCCCACTTTCTTAAACCCTCCATTTTCATAAAAAGACACAGCCTTTGTATTCTCGACGGACACTTCTAAAAAAAGAGAACCAACATTCTTGTCTTTTAAAAAATCGAGAAGATTTTCTAAAAGACGTTGTCCAATTCCTTGCCTTTGGACTGTTTTTTTAACAACAAGCGCATAAAGTTCAGCTTCTTCTAAAAAAGAAGCCATTAAAAAACCAACACAACTCTCACAGTCCTGTTTTCCATTTTGAGGGGTTTCAGAGACGGCTATCATCGTCACAACATTTTCCCTTTCAAAAGAGTCTTTAATCATCTCCTCTGTCCAAGGCGCCTGTAATTTATCCTGCCATAACAACGCAATGAAGGGAATGTCTTGCACTTGGGCTTTTTTAATCTGAATCATGCGTCTGTCAAGCCTTCTGGGATTTTGACGTAAGCCGGTCTCACATAAAGGGGTACGGGAGGAGGATAGAGACCCTCCTTCATAAGAGACACCGCCGCTTTTCCGATCCACTCAGCCCAGATCACGCCCTCCTCTGAAAAATCGCTCCTCTTAACGCTCTTTAAAGGTGTGTCTTTTAGATTCTCAAGCAAAGACAAGGCATCACCCCCCACAATATAAGGTGTTTTGTTACTTTTTAGGAGATCCAAGAGATCTTGTTTTTCAAGGCACTGAGGCTTTTCAAAAGGTCCTGGAAAGGGCAAAAGATCCCTCCCTAAGGCTTCAACACAAAACTCATGATGTCCACTTTTTAAAAGAATCAAACTGGGACTCTTTTCGGCATCCGTCTTTTCAAAAAGAAATCTTGCAACCATCTGAAACGTCGTAATTCCGAGAAGAGGAATTTCTTTGAAAGCCGAAAACCCGAGAGCCGCTGCACACGCGATACGGGCTCCTGTGAAGGATCCAGGTCCGCAACAAACAGCAATAGCTCCAAGGTCTTCAAACCGAAGACTTTCTTTTTCTAAAAGCGCTTGAATCCTTGGAATCAAGACCGTTGCATGAGACCTAAAAACCCTCTCTTGAAAAACAGCAAAAGGGGCACTTTCTCCTTGCTTAAGAAGTGCTATTGAAAGTATATCAGATATGGTACTATAAGCGAGTATAACCATTTTAAAACGTCTCCCTCTGACTCTTTTTTAGGAATGTTTTCAATGCTTGTCGAGATCAAAAAAAATTCCCCCGGTATTATTCTTGAAATTGCTTACGCAACGCCGGGTATTTTAAATTTTACAAAAGCTCCTGTTTATAAAAATCCCTTTTGTTTTCTCCATGAGACATCTGCTGAAAAAATTCATGCCATCGCAGCACGCGCGCAAAATTTAGGCTTTTTTCTTAAAATTTTTGATGCGTTTCGTCCCACCGAAGCCCAATGGAAACTTTGGGAATTTTGCCCAAATCCGACCTTTGTTGCAGACCCTAAAAGAGGATCCTCACATTCAAGGGGAATTGCGGTAGATCTCACCTTGGTCGATGCTCAAACTCATATTGAGCTCGACATGGGAACCCATTTTGATGACTTTACTGAACGCTCTTTTCATGGAAACAGTGAAATTTCTCCTGTTGCTCAAAAGAACCGTCTTCTCCTGTTAGGGCTGATGACGGAAGGTGGATTCGATTTTTATGCGAAAGAATGGTGGCACTATCAACTATTTGAAGCTCAAAAATATCCGTTGTTATCAGATAAAGACGCCCCATATTCAATGATGTCTTAAAAAGAGCCCTTTGAGGAGAAAAATAGTTCGACTCATTTAAACCCCTGTTTAAAATAGTCTTGACTATTTTAAACAGGGGTTTAAATGAGTCGAATGAAACGCATCTATGAACCCCTCATTCTCCACCATCTTAACCATTATTCTCAAATGGTTTTTTTGTCAGGACCTCGCCAAGCTGGAAAAACAACAATAGCCCAATGGATCGGCAATCATTTTCCAAATTTTATTTATTTAAACTGGGACGTTACAGAAACGAGACGCCTTATTATGGAGGGCGTCTTAGCTGTTGGGAAAACTCATGGTGCA
>CANMHY010000146.1 GCA_947497675.1 Alphaproteobacteria bacterium | reverse complement strand
TTTTATTCTTCCTTGAAAAAGAATACCTATTTATTTCGTTTAAGAAAAGATCTTTTCAGCTTTTTTAGAGAAACAATTAGGGATTTTTTCTTCCCATAAGACTCATTCCTAATTTGGAAAGGGCATTTTGAAGATTTTCATCTGGTATTTCAGCAACAAGATTCGTGATCTCTTGAATTTCTGACGCTTCCAATTTTCTTTGAACGGCATGAGGCCGCTCTTTTCCCTGAGAGTGCATCTCTTTTATAAGACCGTGCTTTAAAACGATCCTTTGAACCGCCTCATATCCAAAATATCCATTGATACGTTCTATAATTTGAGGAGAAAGATGCATGATTTCAGGAGCAATGGCACTTGTGACAAGAAGCGTTAAGGTCCCCCCTCCCCGTTGACCTTTTAAAAAAGAGATTTTTTGAGGTTGAGTTTGACGCGATAACGAGGTTCCCATGATTTTTTCCCAATCAAGGATGATACGCGCTTCAGCGAACCCCTGAGATTTAATAAACGGAGACAAAAGACGCTCAATTTGAGGTCCGATGGCTTGAGGCGTTGCATAAGCGCCGCGACGTTTGATAAATTTCTTTTTTTGCATCTTGAGAGTGTACAATTGTTTGAGAAAGAAGGAAAGTTCTAAAACTTAATAAATCAGGTGGTTTAAAAAGAAAAAGAGACAGAGATTATTTTATCTAAATCTCACACCTAAACATCTAAAATTACTCATAGATCTATACTTCGCTCTCTTGATTGTTCTCGTTCAAGATCAATATCTAAACCCTTCAAAGGAGAGTGCCTCATAAAATCATAAAAATTTAGTTTTGGCCCAACAAGACGTTCATCTTCTTTTTTAGAAAGAATAATCGCCTCTTCTTTCCTCGAACAACTTCGCTTAATCGTGAATTTGCATCTTGTAATTGCCATCTTTGCATTTTTTTCTCTTTCAACTCGTCTGACGCGTCATTTTATGAAATTAATAGAGTATTTGTCAATAAAACTCTATTTTCATAAAAATATTTTAAGCCAATATGTCATCAATTTTAGAGGCCAGATAGAAATCACTTTCAGAAAGACCATTTATTTTATGGGTCCAGATTTCAACCCCACATTTCCCCCAGGAAATCCTTAAATCAGGATGATGACCTTCTTTTTCAGCAAGACACGCAATTTTATTGGAAAAATCCATAGATTTCATAAAGTTAGAAAATTTATACTCTTTATAAAGATGTCCCGAATCTTGAATTTCCCAATTTCTTCCAAGCTGTTTTAAAAGAGCTTCTGCTTCTATTTTGGTTAAAGGAGGCGTATTTCCTTGACAGGGAATGCAAGACTTTTCAGAGAGACTCATTACGCTTCTCCCATTTTAAAAAAAGCAGACTTATGGATTTTATTTTTTAAAAACTTCCAATACGTTAAAAGATCCTGAGCTGCCTCAATCGTTTTATTCAAATTTTGAGCTGCCAAATCAGGATCCTCATGATATTCATGAGTAATATGGTTTCGAATCTCTCTCATTTCAATCCACATTTTAGCATCGGGTAAAAAATCAAGCTTCTCAAGTTTATAAAGTCGATCCAACAAACTAAAATTTTCTTTATCTTCTTCCAAAATGCGTAAAACGGACGGAAACACTTTACGTCCAATTAAGTCTAGAAGCTTTGAAAATCGACTTGTTAAAAGCTCCAAGAAACTCAATTCTTGATCCGAAAAATTTAAGATTTTTTCAATTTGGATTGGCGCAATCGATTTAATATGTAAAAGCGCCATTTCAAGGCGAGAAGCATGAATATCACAAACCTGGATCACAGATCTTAAAATTTCTATTGAACTCATATCAAACTTATTCCTTCTTTTTGAACAGCTTCTTGACATCCTCTCCTCTTTGAAGTGGAGAAGATTACTTCAGTTCAAGCTGATCTAAGGTTGGTTCCTTCAACCTAAAACATTCTGGGCTCTTTCATAAAAGAAATCTCTGCTTCTGTACTAACTCTTCCCAGGCTGTTATTCCGAAATGGAAAGCGTCCAAACCTCTTTATCACGTCTTGATGTAAGGTAGCATAGGAAAAAGATTGTTCATCCCCTAACACTTTAAAAAGCGCAACAGATTTTTCTTGATCTTTAAGGTTTTCACTATGTTCAAAGGGCAAATAAATAAAAGGACGCATGAAGGGGGGAAGTTTTTGATCAAACCCTAAATCAATGGCTTTTTGAGCTAAATTTCGAGCTTTATCATCTGTTTCATAGGCCTTGTAAGAGTCTCTGAACATATTACGGGGAAATTGATCAAAGAGAAGAATTAGAGCTAAAATTCCTTCGGGCGTTTCTTGAAGATTTTCAAAGCTTCCCTTTTTTGCTTCTTCAAGAATTTTTTCATACCTTAATTTTATTTCCTGATCAATCTTTGGAGTACTGTTAAACCACATGGGCTGCCTTTTACCATAGGTTTTTGACCTTGGAGATGTAAACCAAAACGTAAGTATATTTTCAACTAAAGGATTGTCTATCATGAATTTTTTTCTCCCTAAAGGTTTAAGAAAAAGTATTTTTTATTTAAACGATCTATAAATTGCATTTGTATCAGAAGAAATCGGCAGATGAATCCAAAGATGATCTTGAGACTCTGCCCACTTTTGAAGAAGATCAAAAAGTTTCTGCGCATATCCCTCCCCCTGAAAAGGAGAATCAGTTGCAATTGATCTTAAAAAAGCGACATTATCATCACTCAGCTCAATATGGGCAACGGCAACAATAATAAGACCCTTTTTTAAACTAAAATGAAGATGTTGTTTTCCTGAAATTATTTCCTCAAAAATCATCTTATCCTCCTTCGTAAGAGGTAAAATGTGCTCTTTTTGAAGACGATTGAAAATGGCAAGATCTTTTTCGGAGGCATTCTTATTCAGGGTCGATTTTATATAATTTAAGGTCAGCCCCTCAAATCCAGACTTTTGAATAAGCGTATCAATAAATGGAGATTTTTCAATACGATACTGATTATAATTATTTTCAGCTTTATATTTTGTCTGTAATGAAACCTTTAATTGGCTATACTGGTCTATTTCAGAAGGATGATCTCTTAAATACTGCTGGACAGAAAAGTGAAGTTGCGCGGTCTCATCACCTTCTTCATAAAGATGGAGATGAAATTTTGGTTGAGGAGTCCCTTTTTGATAAAAATCACTGAGCGGTGTCACGATTCTCCCACGTAAACGGTAGCCTAAAGAAGCCAAAATCTCTTGAGGATTATTTTTCAGTGTCTTTACAATAACAAGAATATCAATAATGGGTTTGGAGGCAAGCGATACAATTGAAGTTGATCCAATATGATGGATCAAGGAACAATGCTCCCCTAAAGCCTCTTTAATTTTTTGGGCTTCTTCTTCAAATAATTTTAGCCACAATGGCTCGTAAGGAACAACCTCAAGAATACGAGACATCCATCCTCTCTCTTTTTTTATTTCAAACGCATTTTAAGGATTACGCTTTTCTTTTCTAAAAA
>CANMHY010000145.1 GCA_947497675.1 Alphaproteobacteria bacterium | reverse complement strand
CCACAAACATTGAAACGGATTTGCTTTTCTGGGGATAACCCATGGCGTTTAAAACATCTGCCATTTGAGACCTGCATAATTCTTGTGGAATGATCACATCAAAAGAACGGTTATCCTGGTCGAAAAACTGCTTGCCTTGGATTAAAATTTTATCCAGAGCGTTTGTGTTTCTTGTAATGTAAATAAAGTTGAGTTCGGCGCCACCGGTCATATAAGCATGAGCGCCGTCGTCCAAATCTAAGCATTTTGAGGCAATACCTCTGAAAAAATAATCTTCGGCTTTGCGGTATAAATTTGTTAATGGAGCGTTCATAGGCTGCTCCTATCTTTTGATTCAAATGTGTAAATGATCCAGTCCTCTCCTTTAATCGTTGCCTCAGTTTTAGCGGGGGTTACTGATGTGAACTTTTTAATTGCTTGCAGCCAAAATGAACAGGCTATGTGATTGCCCACCAATACTCTGACTTGCCATGGGCCTTTAAATTGCTCCCATATCTTAATAGCGGCCGCAGTACCAACACCATGTCGCTTATATTTTTTCATGACAAAAAATTCAGAAATATCCCAAACCGTTGTATCATCTGAAATAGGCGATCCCTTTTGCACCAAAATAAACCCAGCTATTTTCTTGTCAACGTAAATCAGGTAGGGGAAGCGAGTTGGCTCTGTCCAATACAAAGGCAGGCGTTCATATCCATAGAAACCATCATCGCCAATATCAAAGTCACAAAATTCTGTGAAGTCGTAGGCGTATAATTCTAATAGATTAGCCAGCACCGGCTTCTGTTCTATGGTGGCTTTAACTACTTCGACTTGCATGCTGTATCCTCATTTTTATAGCCCCCACAGAACCTAAAATGAACCAATTATTTAACCAAATAACTCACTGATTAACCTAAAGATTCCCTAGTATAATTTTACCACATTAGGTGCATTTCAGCAGAAAAATCTCGCTCTGTGGGTACATACGCCATTCTCCGCCCCAATAACGAACCTCGAGACACATTTTCAGAAAACCCAGTAAATCAAGGGTTCTGGACATGCGTACCTTCGGGTCGGACGTTCGCATGTAACGGAGAAACGGAGAGTAAAAAGGGAGATTTTGGGGTAAAATCGGTGATTTTGTGATTCTCTAAGTACGCATGTGCTGAGCGACTAAAACCCGCTAAATCCCATGAATACTGGGGTTCAGAGGGTGGTTTGATAATTTGAAAAATGACGCCCAAAAAGTTCGAGCGCTGTAAACTGGAGGAGAGGATGGGATTCGAACCCACGATACGCTACTAACGTATACACGATTTCCAATCGTGCGCCTTCAACCGCTCGGCCACCTCTCCTTGGAACGTCTGCACTCTACTTGAAACAATTTTTTTCCGCAATAAAATTTCTCAGCTGTAGGACGTAAATTTTCGAGAAAAGAAAAATAGAAAGGATTATTCCTTTTCTCCCTCCTTCTTCCAAAGATCTCCCCATTCTTTCTTTTGGGCTTCTTTATAGCGTTTTGGCGTTTTCTTGGAAACAGTAATGCGCTCCTCACCGGTCTGCGTGCACAAATCAAAAATCAAATGTCCTGGTCTTTTTAAAGGATTTTTTAAAATACGGCCCTCTAAAGGATTTCTCTCAAGCGGTTTTTTTTGAACGATGAGATAGGAATATTTTTCATCTTCATACGGAAGGGAAGCTGATTTTAAATGTCTGTGAAGACGTGAGCGGGTTAATCTTACTTTAAAATGGCACCAGTCTTTGGTATCTTCAAGGGGACATTTATTTTGGTGAGGGCATGGAGCACAAAAAAATCCCCCACGCTCTTTCAAAAACTGACGAGCACGCGTTATATTTGAAAAACCGAGCGGCGTCCCAGGCTCAACGATCATAAGAACGTCCCCTGTTTTTGCCCAAGCATTTTCCAAAAGGCTCTTTTGTAATTTTGGCGGAATTTCAGAGAGGAGATAGGAAAGACTTATAAGGTCAAACTTTTCTTGAGAGTCCGGAGAGGAATCATCTAAAACATTTTTGTGAACAATCTCAACATTTTTAAGAGATTCAAAAGACGCCTCCCCCACCTTCAAAAAAGTGTGCAAGAGATCTAAAAAAAAAGGATTTCCCTCATACAAAATACCGCGCTCAAATTTTGGAAATTTCCCCAAGAGAGCCCATAAAAAACTTCCAGGACCGGATCCAACATCCAAAAAAGATGACGGTGAAAACTGTGGTTTTTCTTGATGAAGTCGATCTAAGACAGCTCCTATCGCTGCCATTGTTGCAGGCATGCGTGCGGCAACATAAACCGACACTTCTTCCTGTCTAAAAGGAAGAGAAGAGGTGTTTAAAGAGGCACGATCACGGTAGTTTAAAGAAATTTTTTGAAAGGCATCAGAGGACGTTATAAAAGAAGGATCAGAGAGAATTTTTTCAAGAAATGGAGGGCCCTCAAAAGGTTTAAAAAATGTCACGCCTCATTCACGCTCATCAAGCCAAGCCATTTGTATGGCCTCTAATATTTTTTCATTGCACCGATTTGGATCATCTTCAAATCCCGGCAATTCCTGAACCCATTGCCAAAGATCTGTAAAACGGACATCCAAAATAATGGCCTCAGGATGAACTTCCTCTAAAGCAAAGGCGATATCATAAATGTCCGTCCAGTTTACCGTTTTCATTCTTAAATCATCATGTTTCGGCTCGCAGCCGGAACTGTTAAGGTCAATCCATCCAATTCATCGGTGATGATAATTTGACACCCAAGACGGGATGTTGGTGTGAGACCAAAGGCAAGATCCAACATGTCTTCTTCATCTTCTGATGCTTCCGGTAACTTCCCATACCAATCTGAATCAATCACGACATGACAAGTTGAACAGGCGAGAGACCCCTCACATGCACCTTCCAAAGAAACGTTATTGGCATGTGCAACTTCTAAAACAGAGAGCCCAAGAGGAGCGTCCACACTTTTTTTGACACCATCGGGGTATGTAAAAATTAACTTTGGCATCCTTAACAATCCTTTTTCTGATCTAAATTATAGTTTCATCTTTTACCAAACACAACTCTCAAAACCTCTTCTCATCATAATTTTCAACTGTCTGAACAGACGAAAGAAAAGCATTATTTTTCTCAAAAACAAATAAGAAGCGTCAATTTTTTAAGTCGCGCGGTTAATAACACGATGTGTTTTAGATTTATAATTGTTTTGGAGCGCATGTGCAAGCCTCTCGCAAAAAATTATGACAATCATTCCGAGAACACAAAAAATTCAGGGCAGCTTGATGCCAGAATTTTAATTGAAAGACACCAAATTGTTGAAAAAAAGCTTTCCTTGAAAAAAATTTTTAATCTTTACGCAAGAATTCATCGTCAATCGAACTGGTCTCTCCCTAAAAAATTTTAGTCCCCAATACTCATATTTTCAAATTTATACTGAAGCGTTTCCAAATAGGCCAAAAACAAACGACTTACGCGCTCTTGGTAAGTTTCAGGTTCACTTGCGTCTCTTCCAATTATATAGC
>CANMHY010000144.1 GCA_947497675.1 Alphaproteobacteria bacterium | reverse complement strand
TCCATATCCATAAATACTATATCTAGTAGACCGTGGAGTAAACTGCATACCCCTGTAACGATAAACAGTATCCTCTCCATATCGCCGGGTAAAATTTCTACATATCAAAGACACTGATTATTGAGAGCATTCAAAATACTCAGTTTTCCTCCTTCAAAGCCAACAGATAAGGAATTAGAAGAATTAGATCACCGTATTACAAAATTAAAAGGAAATGGAGCTTTTGAGGAGAAACTCTTTTGAGGGCTTCTCCTTACAGCATGACGATGTCCAGAAGAAAATAAGAGTTCTTGTTTTAAGACTGTGTGAAGACATTCTCTCTTCAGAGACCGCATCAATGCGACGCTCATAACTCTTTTAAAAGATCAAAGAGGGTTATACGATTTATAGAGAAGGGTAACGCGTATATTATTTAATGAATGAATTAAAAATAAAGAGCATAAAAAAATGACCCTCCTAAACAAGATCTCTCCACTGATTTTTAAGATAAGTCTCCTCTTGATGAGCTCAGGATTTTTCGTGTGTGGCGCAATGGAGGAAACGCTTGAGGGAGCAACCCCTCCGGCCTCTATGCCCGCCTCTCCTCCCGCGCCTTTAGCAGAAGAACGAGAAGAAAAAGGCAATTTAGAAGCATTATTTCCTTTTTTACAAACACAAAGTCATAGGACAGTTTCTCCAAGAGAGATTTTTTATGGAGCGCTCAATCGTAACGGAGATCAAGTTCAGGAGTTACCGCTCCCCTCTTTTTTAACACTTGGTATTAAAGGAATAAATATATTTGAGCCCCTCGACCAAGACTTTAAAAAATTAGGAGAAGAAAGCTTAAGAATAACAAGTGAGGCACAAAAAAATGGTTCTTTTTTAGAGAAGTTGCGTGACCTCATTAATTTTTATGGTTCAAATTTTTCTGAACAACCTCTTTCTTTATCCTCGGATAGCACAAGTCCTTTTTATCGTTTTTCTATAAGAAACATCATAAGATGTTTTGAAAGTCCTGATTTTCAAAGAGACGACGCTTCTTTAAAGAGCTTTTTAGAAAGAGGCACTTGTTTTGCGCAAAAACAAGACATCCTTTTAAAAGGTGTCTTGTCCAATGGGCATAAAATAGAGATTCATGTGGAAACTAAAACAGAATCTCCCTTTTCGGGGGAAATCCAAGGGATCTCCTATATCGGAATCCCTGAAACGAATGAGGTTTCTGTTTATTTTCATGTTCATTTTCCAGGGGTTCAAGCCCTTCAATTTATAAAAGTGTCAAAAAGCATCATCACCAGTTTTCCAGATCCGACCCCTTTTTCTGACTGGGTTTATTGGGAAGGGAGAAAGATGACCGGCATTGAGCCCAAAAGGTTCAATTTTAATCGTACCTTTTACGATAAACGATGGTGGGAGAATTGGAGTCAGTATTCTAAAATTTTGGATGAGACTCTAAAATTATCCTCAGGCTTAAGACAATTTGTGGAAGAGTTTCATCCTGAGCTCAAACAAAATCCTAACCGAACGATTGGAGAGGCCCTCTTGGAGGCGCCAACACCTGGATTTTATGAAACTTTATTTAAGATGCCCCTCGAAGGCAATTATATCTTTTACCCTGGACCAGAGTCCAGTGGTAAAATTATGCGTGCAGAAGGATCCCAACGATGGCTGCGCCGCGCACAAACAGAAGACTTCTTCAGGGCACCCGTCTTAAGTTTAACCTCGGAAGAAATTCATTTTTCAAACTGTCTTATTCCAGAAGATCTCCATCCTGGTATGTATTCCTGTGAGGTCCAGCGCACCTCTTCAGCTGCTGAAGAAGCACGGGATCTTAGAAGCCTTTCCTTAATCTTGAAAAGGAGAGATGGAACCTCTTATAATATTGGAAAAAAAGACCCAAATAAACCTTATCGATTTGAAGTATTCAGAAGTGGAAACTTGCAGACGCTTCCTCCTTTTTTCAAAAAAATAGAAGAGGAAGAGTCTCGAGACTATGCTCTTTTAAAAAAACAAGAACGCTTAATTATAGAGCAAAATGCTCCCGCAGATGAGAGCGATGACTCAGACACCGAAGCTTTGCCTGAAAGAGGAATGGCTGCTGCAGCTATGGACGACTCAAAACAAAACGAAGTTGATGCGCTTGAAGAGGAGGATGGGCCTCCTGCTGCAGCTGAAAATCTCTCAAAAGAAGAACAAGAGAAAAACGAACGTCTAAAGATAGAAAGAAAGCAATTTCTACAGAGAGAAACAATAAGATTTCTCGAGATATTGAACCGGCAAGGAACGGGAAATGTCTTCAACAAAAGGCATGTTTTCTCTCATAACGCGCCTGACATACGAGGAGAAAACCCCTCTGACTCCATTTTTGTACCCACGTATAAAATTCTTGAAATAAATCGAAAAGAGGGGAAAGCAGGTCAGGGAACCGAACCCAGTGCTGCAGATAAAAAAAGAGAACAGCAAGTAAATAGTCGTGAACAGCAAGTGCTCGAGCACCTTAAAGAAACTCCCTTCCATCTTATTCAGACCCTTGTAACAGAAACAGGGCAGTATTTTGCGGAGAGAGAGCCATCTCCTGGATTTAAGCTTTCCTTATACACAGGAATTCAATCACCCTTAAAAGAGGTTTCTACTCTTAAAAAAAACAGATGGGTCGAAAGCCGTTCAAATACTTCCCTCCAAGAATCTTTGAGAAAAGGACTTTGCGAAATTACGAGGCATGTAACGATATTTTCAGGATCTTTAGGAGATGAAAGAACCCTTAGCCTATTGATAGAAACAATGCATCAGGACCCACTTATGGCTAAAATTAGAGGGTTCTTTTATGCATTAAATTCGATGACAAAAGAGATTTCTGTTTATTTTCATGCAGAAGCTCCGTTTTTAGGAGGCACTTATTTCGTAAGAGCCGCTCAAACATTACCTGCACCCACCGAAAATACCTCTCAATTGCTTCCCAATTGGATTTATTGGGAGGGAGATCACATGTATGAGGTTGAATATAAAAACCCCACCTTCACGTACGATATAAGCTGGTGGCAAAATTGGGTTTTGGATGACAGAAAACTAAAGAAGCTTCTCCTTCGTTTTGAGGATTCTTTTTTAGAAGGACCCAAAACGAAAAAAAGACTCTTTGGGATAACCCTCAATGAGATAGAAAGCGGTAAGCAGGGTCTTTATAAAATTATAAGAAAGCAGCGTTTTTCTTCAAATTTTGTTCACTTTGATGCTGAAAATCGTCAATTAAGAACGGTGAAATCATCTCCCTCTTCCTTGAGGCCAAAATATTCTCTTGATCAAGTTCATGCTTTAATATGTAGGAAGGGAAACTCAAAAATGATGCCTTTAAATTTTGAGATTCCTGAAGATCTGCCTTCCGGATTTTATGAAATTATACATGCAGCAGCAAATCCATATATGACATGGAAAGCTTTAAGGGCAGAGCCTGTAGAGAAGACGACTGGAGCTGCTGCATCCAGAGACGAATTGGATCCCTTGGGCCGTTCTGAAAGGATCCTAAGAAGAATTGAAA
>CANMHY010000143.1 GCA_947497675.1 Alphaproteobacteria bacterium | reverse complement strand
AAAAGCGCCTCAAGGTCTAAAGGGTAAAGATTTTACATTTCCGATGGTCACGGTCACGGGCACTGAAAATCTTCTTATGGCCGCTTGTTTGGCTAAAGGAACCACACGCCTCATTAATGTTGCACGGGAACCTGAAATCTCAGACCTTGTGAATTGTCTCATCAGTATGGGAGCTCATATTGAAGGTATTGGAACGGATACCCTTATTATCGAAGGACAAAAAAGCTTAAAAGGGACGCATCATCG
Organism: Alphaproteobacteria bacterium; assembly: GCA_947497675.1. Classification (GTDB taxonomy): domain Bacteria; phylum Pseudomonadota; class Alphaproteobacteria; order 16-39-46; family 16-39-46; genus 16-39-46. Next base: position 3,267 of record CANMHY010000143.1, on the reverse strand, counting down.
TGTTGTTGCAGATCGTATTGAGCTTGGAACTTATGCAATTGCGGCGGCTATTACAAGAGGAGAGCTCGATCTTTTGGGTGGCAAAAAATATCTTATTCCCTCTTTTCTTCCTAAGCTAGAAGAAATTGGCGTAAGCATTGAAGAGATTCCAAATGGCCTTCGTATTTCTGGAAAAAATGCTTCTCTAAAAGGCATCGATATTACAACAGATCCTTTTCCAGGCTTTCCAACAGACTTACAAGCTCAAATGACAGCCCTCCTCTGTATCGCAGAAGGATCTTCTCTCATAACAGAAACAATTTTTGAAAACCGCTTTATGCATGTCCCTGAATTAATGCGCATGGGAGCACAAATCAGCACACAAGGAAAATCTGTTATGATTCGTGGTGTCCAAAATCTTGTGGGTGCAGAAGTTATGGCAACAGACCTTAGAGCATCTTTTTCTCTTGTTCTTGCCGGACTTGTAGCACAGGGAGAAACTGTTCTAAATCGTGTTTATCATCTTGACCGCGGGTATGAATATGTGGAAGCTAAGTTAAGAGCTTGTGGTGCTCAAATTGAGCGGATCCACACTTAAGAAAAATAACATATAGGCTGATCATGACCTTTAAAAATTCTGTCTCTCCGGCCACTTCAGATACTTCTTTGAACAAAGGCCTTTTAAAGCTTCGAGCAGAGAATTCAGAAGATCTCACCCTTATCTCAACATTTCTTCAGGATGCTCTTGTTCCTTTCATTAGTATGACGCATGACCCAAAGACTCAAGTATTTTCTCTCTTAACGCATCGATTCCGATGGGAGAAAAGTCCTGTATCTCAGGATGGGAGCACACTCTATGAGCGTATTAACGCACTCTTAAATATCCATCATGTGAAAAATTTTCAAAAAAAAGGATTAAAAAATCCTCATAATCCAAACCAAACCTTAAATCTTTTATGTGTCACTTCTGAAGATAATACCATTATTCTCACTTTCTCTAATAATATTCAAGTTCAACTCAGCGTTGAAAAAATGTTGGTTTTATTGGGAGATCAAAACATCTCTTGGCCCACACCTCATAAACCCAGCCACTCTTAAATATCAAGAATAGAACGCCTTTACATTTTACAAAAAACCCCTCTTGACGTTAATTAAAACATCTCTTAGGATACCTCCTAGCAATTCCAGTAAGAACTAAAGAATATCTCCATAAAACTTAAACATTTCTAAGAAAAATCACATGATAAAGAAATAATTTCGTCTAAATATTGAATGAACAAAGAGGTTTTTTATGTCTATATTTTCAGCTCTTAACCGAGAGCAGAAGGAAGCTTTTGGACTTTTAAAAATTGGGACGTTTCTAGAGTATTTTAACTTAATGCTCTATATTCATATGGCCGTTCTTTTAAATGATCTCTTTTTTCCAAAAGAAGATCCTAAAACAGCAGGGCTCTTAACGGCTTTGGCTTTTTGTTCAACGTACGTTCTCAGATCTTTTGGGGCTCTTTTTTTTGGATATATTGGTGATCATATAGGACGTAAAACAACAGTCATTATGACCACCATGATGATGGCCACTTCTTGCATTATTATGGCGACTCTTCCGACGTATGCTCTACCGCCATTGTAGCAGCATGGCTGGTTACAATTTTCCGCGTTATTCAAGGTCTCTCCGCTATGGGAGAAATCATTGGTGCTGAAATTTACGTCACGGAAACTACAAAACCCCCCGTAAGATACCCAGCCGTTGGACTCATTGGGTGTGCTTCCCGTTTTGGAACAATGGTTGCCTTAGGAATTGCTTATCTTGTCACATCTTTTAGATTTGATTGGCGGATTTCTATGGGGCGTTTCTCATTTTGAAGAACTTGAGTATATTTCTATAAAAATTAGCTTTCTCCAAAATTTTTAAATTTTCTTAAATTTAATCCCCCCCCCTCTTGAATAGAAAGAACTTTAAATGACTTTCTCTTTATCTCTCACGAAAGAACAAAAAGAGGCCTCTGGGCTCTTACAGATAGGAACTTTTTTAGAATATTTTGATCTTATGCTCTATGTGCATATGGCTCTTGTTTTAAACGAACTATTTTTTCCAAAAACAGACCCAAAAACAGCAAGTCTTTTAATGGCTTTTACATTTTGTTCCACATACGTTTTTAGGCCCTTAGGAGCTCTTTTTTTTGGCTACATTGGGGATTGCATTGGCCGGAAGACCACCGTCATTTTAACAATGATGCTCATGGCAACCTCTTGTATCCTCATCGCGAGTCTTCCAACTTATGATCAGATTGGCATTACAGCCGCATGGCTCGTTACAGCATGCAGAGTTATTCAAGGTATTTCTTCCATGGGAGAAATCATTGGCGCTGAAATTTATCTCACAGAAGTTATCCCTCTTCCCTTGAGATATTGCATTGTTGGTCTTATAGGCTGCGCTTCACGTTTGGGCATGGTTGCAGCCTTAGCCGTTGCAATGCTCATGACCTCTCATGAACTGTTTAATTGGCGCTATGCGTTTTGGGCAGCGGCGGGACTTGCTCTCATAGGATCTGTTTCAAGAATGAGACTCCGAGAAACCCCTGAATTCTTAAATGGGAAGCGTTCTGAATCTAAAAATGATATTAAACTCAGCCCTTCGCCTCAAAAGGTAGACCGCAAACTCATAATGGCCTCTTTTTTAATTTATGCAGGACCCCCTGCTTGCCTCTTTTTTATTTATATTTTTTGCGCAGATCTCTTAAAACAATTGGGACAAACTGGACACCAAATTATTCAGCAAAATCTCTTTATTTCAATCGTTGAATTCGTCATTCTCTTGGGAACGGTGCTCTTGAGCACACGCATTCATCCGTTAAAAATTATTAAAGTAAAATCAATCTTTTTTCTTTTTTTTGCGATCAGCCTTCCATTTTTGATGACCTATCCCCTCTCTCCGTCCCTTCTTTTTATGATTCAACTTATCGGTGTTTCCTTGATTCTAACGGCCGTTCCTGCCGTTGCGGCACTTATTATTCACTACCCTATCTATCAACGATTTCGATACACGAGCATAATTTACGCCCTTGCACGCGCTTTAATGTCTATTATCATTGCGTTTGGACTTGTTTTTCTAACCGATGCATTTGGATATTGGGGGCTCTCGATGCTTCTGGTCCCCGTAACACTCGGATTTATTTGGGGTGTCAAACACTTTGAAAAGCTTGAAGGTGTTAGGCTTAATTTCGCAAAAGAATAAATTAAAAAAACCGCTGTCGTCAGTTTCATTTGAACACTAGAATATTATTGACT
>CANMHY010000142.1 GCA_947497675.1 Alphaproteobacteria bacterium | reverse complement strand
AACACCAATCCGAATACCAAGAGAGGGCTTATTCCGCTTTTCAAGAAGCTCTTTAATTTTTTGAGCCGCTTTTTCGTCGACCTTTAAGAAAGAGGGTCTTGAGGTTAAAACAGTCATTTTTTATCTTTGACTCTCAACTTGCTTATTTTGATAGTCTTGAATGGCCGCTTTAATCGCATCTTCCGCCAATACTGAACAATGAATCTTAACAGGAGGAAGCGCTAAATGCTGTGCAATGGCATTGTTTTTAATGCTTGTTGCCTCCGTCAGTGTCATACCACACAAGAGTTCAGTGACATAAGAACTTGACGCAATGGCCGATCCACATCCAAAGGTTTTAAATTTTGCATCCGCAATAACCCCGTCATCTGTCACGCGAATTTGAAGCTTCATCACGTCCCCACACGCAGGCGCACCGACAAGCCCCGTCCCCACATTCATATCCTTTGGATCGAGTGATCCAACATTTCGGGGGTTTTCGTAATGATCTATAAGTTGCTTACTATATGACATATCTCGTCTCCTTCTTTCATTTTAGGCTTTCATTTTAGGCTTTCGTTTTAGTCTTTAGTGTCCGGCCCACGTCACGGACTTGATATCAACTCCCATTTGGGCCATTTCCCAAAGAGGACTCATTTCACGCAATCGCGTCACTGCTTTAATAATACTTTCCGCCGCTTCATCCATCTCCGCTTGTGTTGTAAACCGTCCAAACCCAATTCTCAAAGAGGTGTGTGCTAAATCTTCTGTCACCCCGAGGGCCCTTAAGACATAGGATGGTTCTAAAGATTCTGACGTGCAAGCAGATCCCGATGACAGCGCTAAATTCTTAATACCCATCATCAAGCCTTCCCCTTCAACATAAGCAAAACTTAAATTTAAATTTCCAGGGATTCTTTTTTCAAGATCTCCATTTAAGTATACATCTGCAAGATCATTCTGTATTTTTTCAAGAAATCGATTTCGAAGCTCTTTCAAACGCTCATTCTCACATTCTCTTTCTTGCTCTGCAATAAAACAAGCCTCTCCCAACCCAACACAAAGCGGTGTGGGGAGTGTTCCGGACCTGAATCCACGTTCCTGGCCTCCTCCATGAATAAGAGCCTCGAGCCTGACCCGGGGCTTTCTTCTCACATAAAGAGCTCCGATCCCTTTAGGTCCGTAAATCTTATGTCCCGAAAGACTCAATAAATCAATGTTCATCGCATTAACATCGAGGGGTATTTTTCCAACCGCTTGAGCAGCATCCGTATGAAATAACGCTCCCTTGAGGCGACAAAGCGCTCCAATTTCTGAAAGCGGCTGAATAACGCCCACTTCATTGTTCACCGCCATAATCGAAACAAGACCCGTTTGAGGCGTAAAGGCCTTTTCAAGAACCTCTAAATCAATGAGCCCATTCGAAAGGACAGGAAGATAGGTAATTTGGAACCCATTTTGTTCAAGATAACGACACGTATCAAGAACGCATTTATGTTCCGTCAAGGTCGTAATAAGATGCGTTTTTTGATCTCTATAAAAATAAGCAGCGCCCTTAAGTGCTAAATTATTAGCCTCTGTTGCCCCACTTGTAAAAATAATTTCCCGCGTATCTGCTTTAAGAACTCCTGCAATTTGAGCCCGAGCTGTTTCGACTGCTTCTTCAGCTTTCCATCCATAAGAATGATTACGAGAATGGGGATTTCCAAAATCCTCTTTAAAAAAAGGAAGCATTTTTTCAAGTACTCTCGGATCACAGGGTGTTGTGGCCTGGTAATCGAGATAAATCTGCCGTGTCGTTTCCATTTTAAGACTTTCCTTGTAGGAGCGTATAGACATTTATAAAGCGTTCAACGTCGTCTTGCCGTGTCTCTGGTCCCAAGCTCACGCGAATGACAGAAGAACGAATTTTCTCAGGAATCCCCATGGCCTTCAACACAAGAGACTCTTTTACAACCCCAGAAGAACAGGACGACCCAGAACTCACACAAATCCCCTCTAAATCCAATTGAATCACTTGGCTACTGCTGGGTAAAGAAGGGCGTCCCATTAAGGTCGTGTTGGGCAAACGCGGGACATTCTCGGAGGCAATAAAAAGATCTGAAAATCTTTCTTTTAAAGCTGTCTCTAAATACAATCTTTGAGACTTTACGACATCCCATTTTGAAAGATCAATGTTTTCAATGGCTTTTCCAAATCCTGCAATCCCTGAAACGTTTTCGGTTCCAGAGCGCAAACGACGTTCTTGGCCCCCTCCTCCATAAAGACTTTTAAAAGGAAGACCTTCTCTCACATAAAGTGCCCCAACTCCCATCGGACTTCCAATTTTATGACCTGAAAAACTCATGAGATCAACTTTTAAGTCTTCCCTTGAAATTGGCATTTTTCCAAGAGCTTGAACCGCATCCACATGCATGAGAGCAGAATAAGAATGAACGCGTTCTCGAATCTCTGACATAGGCTCTATAACCCCAGATTCATTATTTGCCATCATCACCGAAACCAATGTTTTTTTTCCCTTAACGGATTCTAGAAGCGATGTAAGAGCCTCTAAATTGATTATCCCCTGAGAATTAACCGGGATTTCCTGAAAGAGGATATTCGGCCTCCGTTGAGCGGTTTGGAACACAGACGCATGCTCAACGGAAGAGACAAAAAGAACGTCCACATCAACGCCATGGAGTGCCATGGCATTCGCTTCGGTTCCGCCACTTGTAAAAATAAGATCTTGAGGAGAAACACCTAAATGATCTCCGAGAATTTGCCTGGCTTTCGTCAAAATGCTTTTCGCACATTTTCCAGATCGATGAATGGACGACGGATTGCCCGTCTGGTCCAATGCAGACGAGACAGCCTCCTTCACGCCCTTTCCAAGAGGCGCGGTTGCATTATAATCAAAATAAATAAGCGGGCTTGCGTTAAGCATCTTTTAAATTCCTATTTTGCACATATTCCCATGGATTTTGATAAATTTCTGCCAAAGACAAAGAGTGAAGATAATCATGAAGGCGGCGCTCCAATTCTTCCCATACGTGGTGAACCTGACATCGCATTTGATTTCGTAAACATCCTTTTTTATTTTGGGGCGTACAGCGCGTTATATGAAAAGACTCTTCCGCAGCCTCCATAACGTCAGCTACAGAAATCTCGTGAGGGGGTTTTCCAAGAACATAACCACCTCCAACACCACGAACACTTCGAACAAGACCTTTTTTCCGGAGTTTTGAAAAAATTTGCTCAAGATATAAAATAGAGATCTCTTGATGCTCCGCAATAAGAGAAAGAGGAATGGGACGCCCCTCATGTTCTTGATTTTTTTCAGCAGCTACAAGTTCAATCATAGCCATGACAGCATATCTTCCTTTGGTTCCAAGATGCACGCGAGATAGCTCCTTTTTAACAGCGTCTCTTTAATTTTTAAAAGAAAAAACTCTAAACCTGACTAATAAAATCAACTTTTGAAAGATATACACCTAAAATAGAATTTCGTCAAAAAAAATGAGATTTTTCTTTTAAAAAAAAAACTTTTCTTTTA
>CANMHY010000141.1 GCA_947497675.1 Alphaproteobacteria bacterium | reverse complement strand
AAAGAAGAAGGATAAAAACTGCTGTCTCTTACTTGAGGAACTTTAAAGCTTAAAGCTCCTACACGTGTCTTAACAGTCTTTGGTTTAAAGCCATTGGCATATCCTAAGCGATCTTCTGTCCTTTCATAGGAAGAAGCTCCAATATATTCTTCTCTCTCTATTTGCATGGCAGCATTAATAAGGATTTGAATGGCACTTCCCATGCCATCTAGCCCTTCTGAATTTATCTGTTTCATTGCTCGTTCAAAATTGATATCTTGCTCTTGACGGTTCATTTGGTTCTCCTTTTTAGGGTTCATCTTCTAAAAAGAATAATCTAATGGCCGTCACCTGAATACTTTTATTTTTGAAAGTACAGAAACAACGTTACAGTACCTTAAAAATGACAGAAGTTCCGGGTTGTCTTAGTTTTTTTGTCCACTCTGGGTAACTCATCATAGGTCTCCTTTAATAGCAGTTTATACTAATTTATAGAAAATAAGCTGCTATTAAAAGTCAAGAAAAAAATGAGGAAAATTTAATTATTTCAATCGGTAAAAACCATATTCTGACGCCGCCTCATAGCCTTACTTCCGGCAATTTATGAGACGGCCCTGTACATACCCACAGATTTGGTTGACGAAGAACAGGTTCTTGGGTAGAATAATTTTATCATCGTTTTCCATCCCTTTTAAAGATAATGAGGCCCTCTATGTCAAATGCTCAAGCCATCACCGATGCATCTTTTACAGAAGATGTTTTAAATTCAACTCTTCCTGTTATCGTGGATTTTTGGGCGCCTTGGTGTGGGCCTTGCCGTATGATTTCCCCTATTCTGGATGAACTTTCTGATGAGCTTATGGGGAAGATCAAGATTGTCAAAATGAATGTCGATGAAAATGCAACGACCCCTTCTCAATATGGAGTGTCAAGTATTCCAACCCTTATTCTCTTTAAAGACGGAAAGGCTCTGTCCACAAAGATTGGAGGCGTTTCAAAGGCAAAACTTCTCGAGTGGACTCAAGAGGCTCTCTAAGAAAAAAAGGATTTTTCTTTTATTTCTGTAAAACGCCAACTTTAATTATTTTTAAGAAAGTCCTCTTTTTGAATGTCACGTTCCCTTGAGGTTGTTACCTTTGGCTGCCGCTTAAACACATACGAATCAGAAGTCATTCGAAAACATGCAGACAGCGCTCAGCTTACGAATACTGTCATTATCAATACCTGTGCCGTTACAAAGGAGGCGGAACGTCAATCCCTCCAACTCATTCGTAAATTAGCGAGAGAAGAACCTACAACATCCGTGATTGTGACCGGGTGCGCGGCTCAAATAAATCCCGCAACGTTTTCAGCGTTTTCAAATGTTAATCTTGTTCTTGGCAACCTTGAAAAATTAAATCCGAGTATTTTTCAGAAATTTTTAAAAGACAATGAGACAAATTCAGCCCAAAAAATACAAGTGGGGGATGTTTTTCAATCAAAAATTCCGCATACCCCCCTCATCTCAACCTATAAAGGACTTGCACGCGCCTTCGTTGAAATTCAAAACGGCTGTGATCATCGATGTACTTTTTGCACCATTCCCTTTGGCCGTGGAAACAGCCGAAGTGTCCCTCTTGGTGAAATTACTCACCAAATTAAACATCTTCTTGAAAAAGGGTATCAAGAAATTGTTTTAACGGGCGTTGATATTACGAGCTACGGTCAAGATTTGCCGGGGCACCCTACGTTGGGACAAGCTCTCAAACGTCTTTTTAAACTCCTTCCAAGCCTTCCTCGGTTAAGACTTTCGTCTCTCGATCCCGTTGAAATTGATGAAGACCTCTATCGGTTATTTGAGACAGAGCCACGGCTCATGCCTCATATCCATTTGAGCATCCAAGCAGGAGACACTCTGATTTTAAAGCGCATGAAACGCCGTCATGTTCGCGAAGATGTTTTTAAAACATGTTTGCGTCTTAAAGCATTGCGTCCAGATGTGGTTTTTGGAGCGGATTTTATTGCTGGTTTTCCAACTGAAACCGAAGACATGTTTAATAACACACTCAATCTTGTGAAGGACCTTAATCTCATTTATCTTCACGTTTTTCCATATTCTCCGAGGCCCGGGACTCCAGCAGCCCGAATGCCTCAAGTTGAACGATTTATTGTAAAAGAACGTGCAAAGCGTCTTAGAGATCTTGGAACTCATCAACATCAATGTTACCTCTCCGAACTTCAGGGGAAAGAAATCGATATTCTTGTTGAGTCCGCCGATAGAGGCAGAACTGAGGGGTATGCTTCTGTTGAAATTCCCTTGGGAAGCGCTCCCTTTGGATCCATTGTAAAAGCGATCCTTAAAGATATTTTGCCCTCTCCTTTAAGAGTCCGGGGAGACGTTATCTCCCCCCCCCTCTTTCCAAATCTTCCCTCTTTGTCATTTCTTCCTTCCGAGGAGGCAGCTCATGTCTGAGGTATCTCAAAAAGGATGGTTTAAACGCCTCAAGGAAGGGCTTCATAAAACATCTTCTTCCCTAACCACGGGTATTACCCAGATTTTTACCCACAAAAAACTTGATGAAGAGACTCTTTCTGAGCTTGAAGACCTTCTTATTTCTGCAGATGTCGGAATCAGCGTTTCTCAAACCCTCATCGATGCCCTTCGGAAAGATCGTCTTCACCAAGAAATCTCTGAGGAAGAAGTTCGTGAGATTCTTGCCAAAAATATTTCAGAGCTCCTCCTGCCTTACGTCCATCCCCTGCCTGATCTTAAAGCTCATACTCCTTTTGTGGTTCTTGTTGTGGGGGTCAATGGCGGCGGCAAAACAACGACCATTGCAAAGCTTTCCCACTATTGGCAAGAAAAAGGAGTCCCCGCGCTTCTCGTTGCTGGTGACACTTTTAGGGCCGCCGCAGTCGAGCAACTAAAAATATGGGGAGACCGCTTAAAGCTTCCTGTTTTCTCAAAAGAGCCGGGAACAGATGCTGCTGCTTTGTGTTTTGAAGCTTTAGAACAAGCAAAACTTGATAAAGAGAAACTCGTTATTTTAGATACGGCAGGACGTCTTCATACAAATATAAATCTTATGAGTGAACTTGAAAAGATCAGACGTGTGATTAAAAAAGTTGATGAAACAGCCCCCCACCTCACGCTTCTTGTTGTCGATGCCACCTTGGGTCAAAATGCTTACCAGCAGGTAGCCGCTTTCCAAGAAAAAGTTCATGTGGATGGACTGATCATCACCAAATTGGATGGGACAGCAAAAGGCGGGGTTGTTGTGGGGCTTGCAGAGCGGTTTAAACTTCCTCTTTATGCCATTGGCTGCGGAGAACAGATCAATGATCTAAGACCTTTTGAGGCCTCTGATTTTGCGCGTCTTCTCATGGGATTAAAGGAAGAGAAGATCTAATTTTTTCTTGTAAATAAGAGCTTTTTTTTAACCTCTTCTAACAAAATCCAATCTCTAACTTTCCTCTTAAAGTGATTCCCCTTGAAAATCCGATAATAATATGACACATCATATATAAATCGCGATTATTTTATGATGCAATGCGGTCGGTA
>CANMHY010000140.1 GCA_947497675.1 Alphaproteobacteria bacterium | reverse complement strand
AATTTTCCTCCATCCATATGATCATAAAGATCAACGGCACGCAAAAATTCGCCAGCATTTGAAGTCTCAAGACAAAGAGAGTGACCGGGGGTTCCTTTCACATGATGATATGTCAAATCATAAGAGCCCCCTCCCCTAAGCTTTCCTTTCGAGATGACTCTATCCACATGATTATTGACTCTTTTAAGGTCAAAATTTATAGATTTTACGAACTCATCTCCGTTCAACCAAATGTGACCAAGAACAAGATCAAGGTTGAGATTAGAAAAGACCTCTTTTGATTCAGTAATCTCAGAAGAAACATTCGTTTGAGAAGGATCTGCCTGATCTTTAAATAGCCAAGACGCATCGAGCTCTTTTCCTCTAATTTTAACCTGATAAAAATTTTGAGGAGACTTTTTCATAAAAAACACCATGTTGTTACGCGGCGTTCTAAGAGACGATAAATCAACTTTTATAATTTCTTGCGTTTCAGCATCGAGCGCAGCACTTCCTTTTATAGAGGCACTTGGGCTTTCAAAAGCAATATTTGAAAATATCAAGGGCCCCTTCCCATCTTTTTTGTGAGAAGAAGGTAATTTTACGATAAAAGAAAGAGCTCCAGGCTCCTCTCTTTTTTTATGAACATTGATCTCCGGAATCGTTATGTCAACATTTTTAAGATCCCCTTTCACGTCAACCTCCAAAAAATGACCTTCTTTTTCCACCATCAAAAGACTAAGCCCCAGATTTCCTATCATAAATTTATTTAAAAATAGTCCAAAATCTTCAAAAAAAGAGAGGGGAAAGTCTCCTTTTAAGGATAATTTACGCGAAAACGCGTCCTGCTTTTTAAAAATTTCAGTCCAGGAAATATGAGTCTTAATCCCCTTAAGGTCTCCTTCCCCCTTTAAAAACAAATGTAATTTGTCGACATCTAAGTCAAAAGAACCATTCTCTATTTCAAGATTTCTTTTAACAATTTTTCCATTTATTTTTTGCTCAAAAAAATGCGTGTAAGAAATATTCTTCAAGAAAGACTTTGTGGAAACACTGATTTCATCAAGCGTCAAATGACGTAAAAGAGGAAACTTTAAAAGAAGATTGACGGTTGCCATCCCTTGAAATTCTTGGGGCCTTATTCCAAGTTGTGTCGGATATTGAAGCGGTTTTTTATCAATGACTTCTAAAATTTTTTGCAACGCTCCGTTAAGGGCAAGATTTATCTCAGCCATTTCATCTTCTTGAGACAAGTCATAAAAATGAATCAGTCCTTTGGTGACCTGAATTCCATCAAGATTCCCTTTAAGGATTTCAATATCAAAGGTATCATTATCAAATCGTGCAACACCAAAGACATCGACAGCCGGAGGGAGCCCTTCAATATACTGAACATCAATTTTATTAATATTAAACCCCCCTTCTACTTTTGTAACATTAAAAGAGAAGCTCTTTTCTTTTTCAGAAAGAGGAAGTGTCTCTGCCTTTAAATAGACACCAATATGGTCAATATCTCCTTTGGATAGATTTTCCAATATCCATGACCGAGTCGATTCCGCCAAATTTTCAGGCCAGACTGCAGAAAATCGATTAAGAGGAAGAACTTCTGCCTCAAAATCAAGGTTGATTTCTATTTTTCCTGTCTCAGAAATATTACCCTTTCCTTTGGCCTTTGCGTCTGTTCCTTGCCAATCAAATGTTGGAATGGAAAACTCTAAAGTTTGGGCTATCCCCTCAAATGATCCTAAAATACTTAATTCAGGAACTCGAAAAGTTCTTTTATCCAGACTTGGAAAACACAAACTGACATCATCCAACTTTATGCTAAACTTTAAAGAAGAATTTTGATCTTTGTCATGTATCAAACGTGCGTTCAGCGTTGCCTGTAACGTTAAAGCTTCTCCTTTTTGCGATATGTTTAATTTTCCATTCTCAATCGAGATTTCTTCAAGGTTTTGAATTATTTTTTGAAATTTTGTCCTTTTTTCGTCAAGAGGAAGTTGCCCTCCCCCAAAAGCGGTCAAGGCACCCAACACCAAAAATGCTTCAGAATTTTCATTTGTTTCTTTAAATTGCATTGTTTTTTCAGCCTCCAAGGAGAGACTAAGCTCAGGCTCTAAAAGACCAATTGATCTTAATTTTAAATCGCCCTTTAAAAGAGACCCATAATCTGCATGAATCCTTATTTTTGGTATTTTTAAGAGGACAGAGTGATCATCTTGAAAAAAAGTTACCCCCTCCACCAGAACCGTGAGAGGATCATAAACGCCACTATATTTCAGAAAAAAATGGCTAACATCCACAGAAAGCGTTTTCTGAACCGTTTCTGCATCTATAAATGTTTTTAAAAAAGTAATATCGATGGGTCCGAGTGACAATCGTAAACTTAAAAAAATGATTCCCATCAAAAAGATGCCAAGAGTTATGAAAAAAAGCTTCATAAGACTTAGAAACACACTGGAAAAAACACGAACCAAACCGCGCAGAAACACCATTAACATCCTTTAAAGAGACGACAGAACTCCGGCCAATTGTGGGATGACTAATATGTCCTTCTTGACTTTTTCATCTCTTAAGACTTCTGTATCCTACAGATCTTGAAATACTTTATGAAAATCTGCAAGAAAAGATTGCATCCTCGTCTTATTTTTTCTAAAAAGGGTCCTCTAAAATCTTCTTTTTTAAAAACCTCTTGAAGATTTTTAAAAGACGGCGTTAGATTAAGAAAACTCATCTGAGATACACAATAAGGAAATCCCATGTCTACAATTTTAAAAAAAGGCGATATTGCTCCAGCGTTTCAAAGCACTCTTTCCGATGGAACTTCTCTCACCCTGTCTTCTTTAAAAGGAAAGAAAGTCATTCTTTATTTTTACCCAAAAGATAATACGCCTGGATGTACGAAAGAGGCGTGTGATTTTCGTGACAGTTGGAAAGACTTTCAAAAATCAGATGCAGTCGTGCTGGGAGTTTCTCGCGACTCACATACATCTCATCATACGTTCAAATCTCTTTTTTCACTCCCCTTTACCCTTCTTTCAGATGAAACAGGAGAGATTTCTGAAGCCTACGGAACGTGGGTTGAAAAAAGCATGTTTGGCAAAAAATACTTTGGATTAGAGCGCTCTACTTTTTTGATTGATGAAACGGGAAAAATTCAAAAAATATGGCGCAAAGTAAAAGTTTTAGGCCATGTTCAAAAAGTTCTTCAAGAAGCTCTCACGTCTCCTTCTCACATAGGATAAATTCATGCCATTTTATTCAATTTTGATCCTTGCCCTGATACAAGGATTGACAGAATTCGTTCCCATCAGCTCCCAAGCTCACCTCATTCTTGTTCCTTCTCTTTTAGGGTGGGAGGAACATGGTCGGTTTCTCGATGTGGCCATTCATCTCGGAACACTGCTTGCCGTTCTGATCTACTTTTACAAAGATCTTTGGAAACTCTTAATGAAAGGTTTTTTTCCGCTCTTTAAAGGAAAAATAACGCCAGAAGGAATGCTTATTTTCTACCTTATTATCGCAACCCTTCCAGCTCTTGTCGCCGGATACAGCATTAATACTCTTTTTGGAGATGGTCTTAGAAATA
>CANMHY010000139.1 GCA_947497675.1 Alphaproteobacteria bacterium | reverse complement strand
TAACTTTAAAAATAAGCCTCAGACAAAGGATTTTTACGGCGTCTTCTCTTCTTAACGCCCTGTTCTTTAATGCTTTTTTAAAAATTCTAAAGTGTTTTCGTTTTAGAGACTTTAAATTGATCTATTTTTGTCTTCACACATAATTGCTGTATTTTTAAAAGAAGATGTCAATAGACTAATTTTTCCTGTACAAGTTCATATGAAATTGCCCCTCTCTTAAAAATAATGTTATGGATAATAGATGATTTTATGGGTGAAAAAGGAAGATAAAGATGCTTTTTGCAATTGATGCGGGAAATACGAATACAACATTTGCCATTCTTGCCGAGCCAGGTAAGGTTAGGAACAAATGGCGGCTTCAAAATAATCCATTAAGAACAGAAGATGAATATGCAGGATTGCTTCTTCCCTTGATAGCGGAAGCCTACTTAGAGAAGTCTGATTTTAAAGGATTTCTTTTGTGTTCTGTTGTCCCCGGTGTGAATCAAATTTTAAAAAACTTTATCCAACGGTATTTTAATCAAACATTGTATGTTATTGGAGAGAAGGATGTTGATCTTCCTGTGACATCCCTGGTGGATCGTAGAGAGGCCGTAGGAGATGATCGGCTTGTAAACTTTGTGGGCGCCAATCAAAGATTTAAAGAGGCGCTTTTGGTGGTTGATTTTGGAACAGCAACAACATTTGACTTTATAGATGAGAATGGCAACCATTTGGGAGGTTGCATTGCTCCAGGAGCGTCTGTGACAGCGCATGCTCTTTCTGAGGCAGGGGCTCTTTTGCCAAAGCTCCCTCTCTCAAAGCCTGAGCGTGTTATTGGAACGTGGACAATTCCTCAGATGCAGTCAGGTGTTTTTTGGGGATATGTGGGTCTCTTTGAGGGGCTGATTCAACGATTATTAGATGAATTTATGACATCACGCGGTCTTACGAAAAAGCCCCGTGTTATTGCGACAGGAGGACTAAGTTCTCTTTTTAAAGATGTGACGGATGTATTTGATGACATTTTCCCTGATCTAATTTATGAGGGGTTATGGCATGTCTATACTGGTATGAACGCTCAAAAGGAATAAATATGACGACGAAAAAAGGACATCGAGACCAAGCGCTTTCAAAAGAACTTTATTTTTTGCCTTTAGGGGGCGCGGGTGAAATTGGAATGAACCTCAATCTTTATGGGTATGAAGAGAAGTGGCTCATGGTTGATTTTGGGGTTACTTTTTCTCAAGATCTCGGAATTGAGGTTATTTTACCCGATCCTCAGTTTATTGTAGAACGGCAAAAAGATTTGCTCGGAATTCTTCTAACCCATGGGCATGAAGATCATATTGGAGCGCTTCCTTACCTTTGGAAATACTTAAAAGTGCCTCTTTATGCAACCCCCTTTACAGCGGCTCTTATCCGCAGAAAACTTAAGGATGTTGGTCTTGAAAAGGAAGTCAAAATCATTGAAATTCCCCTCTGTGGAAAGACTCAGATTGGCCCTTTCAAAATTCAATTGATCACGTTAACGCATTCGATTCCAGAGCCCAACGCCATTGTGATTGAAACCCCTGTTGGAAGGATACTGCATACAGGAGATTGGAAAATAGATCCGTCTCCTCTCGTGGGTGAGGTTTCTGATGAAAAAGCATTGCGTGAATTGGGAGATCAAGGTGTTCTTGCCATGATTTGTGACTCGACCAATGTGTTTGAACAGGGCGTATCAGGTTCCGAAGAAGATGTTCGAAAAGGGCTTTTGGATGTTATGAAGGATCGGACAGGTGTTGTTGTGGTCTCTTGTTTCTCATCGAATGTTGCCCGCCTTGAGACCATATTAACGGTTTCAAGGAATATTGACAGGAAGGTTTGTCTTTTGGGAAGGTCGATGTTCCGATTTATTGAGGTGGCTCAAGAATGTGGGTACTTAAAAGGATTTCCGGAGCTTGTGTCGGGAGGTGGCTATAACAAGAAAAGTAAAATTGATAAAGGGAAAGGCGGAGATTCTTTTTTTCTGACGCCAAAGGAAGCCTCTCTTTTGCCACGCGATCAAGTTGTGGTTTTATCAACCGGAAGCCAAGGAGAGGCTCGAGCCGCTCTCTCTAAGCTTGCTTGGAACCAACATCCTGATTTTAGTCTTGAAGAGGGAGATACGGTTATTTTTTCGTCTCGGGTTATTCCAGGAAATGAAAAAACAATTGGAGCCATGCAAAATGCTCTTGTTATGAGAGGATGTGACGTGATTGTGAAGCATCCGACGGGAGAGAATCCTATTCACGTCTCAGGACATCCTGCGCAAGAAGAGCTCAAGGAAATGTATCGATGGGTACGTCCAAAATTTGCAATTCCGGTTCATGGAGAGGCACGACATTTGAAAGAGCATGAACGATTGGCTGAGGCGTGTGGTGTGCAAGAAGTTGTTATTCCTTCCAACGGATCTCTCATCCGGCTCACGCCTGACTCAGCTAAGATTGTGGACCATGTTCCTGCAGGAAGGCTCGGATTGGATGGCACTTTATTTGTGTCAATGGGAAGTAATCTCTTGAAGGAGCGTCGTAAAATGGCCTCTCAAGGTACAGCCGTTGTTACCCTTGTTTTGGATCGTTATAATGAGCTTTTGGAAGATCCTAAATGGAGTCTTTTTGGCGTTGTCGATGAGGAAGAGACGCCTGAGCGTTCAAAGCGTCTTGATAAGGAGATTGAACGTTCCATTCTCCGAACCTACAACGGGCTTGCGGAAGCAATGCGAGAAGAAGATCAGCCCATTATTGAGGGTGTTCGCACTGCTTTAAGACAAGCAACACATTCCATTTCTGGAAAAAGACCTCTTACGGACGTGCATGTTGTAAGGGTTTTGTAAAAAGCTGACAATTTTTCAGTGTCTCTCCGTATGAATAGTTTCAGATTAGGATGAGAAAAAAAGCTTTTCAAGGCGATATATCTTCTCTTTAAAAACTATGTCATGTTTTTTAGCAAAAAAACGTGACATTTTTTGAACATTTTTGAGGTGAAAAAACAAAATGGCTAAAATGTATTTTTATTATTCTGCAATGAATGCAGGAAAAACGACAACGCTTTTACAGTCAAGCTACAACTATAATGAACGTGGTATGGAGACGATCTTGTTTTCGCCGAGTCTCGATGATCGTTATGAAGTGGGATACATCACCTCCCGCATTGGGCTTAATTCAAAAGCCCTCCCGTTTGATAAAGATTTTAATTTTTTTGACTATGTTCAAAAAAGAGTTCAAGAAAAAGAATCTTCCCAGAAAATAAGTTGTATTTTGGTGGATGAAGCTCATTTTTTGACAAAGAAACAAGTCTTTGAACTTGGAGATGTCGTTGATACTTTTGATATCCCCGTTTTAACGTATGGGCTGAGGTCTGACTTTCAAGGAGAGCCTTTTGAGGGAAGTAAGTATCTTCTGACGCTTGCTGAAAATTTGGTTGAAATCAAAACGGTTTGTCAGTGTGGACGAAAAGCGACCATGAACCTTCGCATGGATGAAAGCGGAAAGGCCTTGCGTCATGGAGAGCAAATCGAAATTGGGGGGAATGATCGTTATATTGCCCTGTGTCGGAAACACTTTAAAACG